>NZ_JAVRHI010000252.1:0-21116 GCF_034105845.1 Streptomyces sp. CRN 30
CACCGAACGTCCGCCACAACTGCGCCGACTCCCGCAGCTTGTCCTCGTCCGCCGTCGGCCACCGGTAACCCAGCATCTCCAGGACCCACTCAAGCGAGTCCGGCAGCATCATCGACACAGCAGCAACCCCCGTCGCACCACACGGCCGCACCCCCGGCCGGAACGGCTATTCAAACAGGAGCACAACCGTCCGCAGGGTGTACGCACCCCCCTTGGACGACTTGAGTCCCGCGTCGAACCGGCGGAGGCTCGGCAGAACGTGGTCTGCGCGACGGCACTGTCCGATTCCTTCAAGACCGGCCGCCCCGCCCCTGCCTACCGTGGCCCCATGACCCCACGATTCGACGCGGTCGGCCTGGTCGTCTCCGACATGGCCGCTTCCGTGAGCTTCTACCGCCGTCTCGGCTTCGCCTTTCCGGAGGGCGCCGAGACGCAGCCGCACGCCGAGGCCGGGCTGCCGGGCGGCGTCCGGCTGCTCCTCGACACCGAGGAGACCGTCCGTTCCTTCCACCCGGGGTTCCGGCCGCCGTCCGGCGGGGGCCGGGCCTCGCTCGCCCTGCTGTGCGAGACGCCCGCGGAGGTGGACGCGCTCTACGAGGAGTTGGTCAGGGGCGGGGTCCACGGCGAGCTGAAGCCGTGGGACGCCGTCTGGGGGCAGCGGTACGCCGTCGTGCACGACCCGGACGGCAACGGGGTCGATCTCTTCGCCCCGCTGCCGTCAACCGAGCGGTCGACCGAGTAGTTCCGTCGGGGGGACGCCCGTCAGCTCCCGTACCTCCCGGGTGAGGTGGGCCTGGTCCGCGTACCCGGTCCGGGCGGCGGTGTCGGCGAGCGGTACGCCCGTCCGGGCGAGGGCGAGGGCGCGCTGGAGGCGCAGGACGCGGGCCAGGGTCTTCGGGCCGTAGCCGAAGACGGCGAGCGCGCGGCGGTGCAGTCGCCGCGTGCCGAGCCCGCTCTCGTCGGCGACGGCCGCGACCGGGCACCCCGCGGCCAGTGCGGTGACGATCCGCCGGTCCAGCGGATCGGGCGGACCGGTGTCGGCCGCGCGGGCGAGGGCCGCCGCCTCCAGGCCGCGTACCGGGTCGGGCGCGGCGTTCACGAGGCCGGTGAGCCGCCGGGCGGCGGACGCGGGCCAGAGGTCGGCGAGGTCGACGCGCCGGTCGCGCAGTTCGCGCGCGGGCACGGCGAGGAGGGCCGGCGCGATACCGGGGCGGAAGCGGACGCCCGCCCACCGGCCGCCGCCGGCCTCGGGGACGTGGGCACGGGTGTCGGGGCCCGCGACCAGCAGCCGTCCGTCGTGCCAGAGCAGGTCCATGCAGCCGTCCGGCAGGACGCGTCCGGTGCCGTCCGGGGTGCTGGTCCACACGACCGCGCCGGGCAGCCGCGCGGGGCGTTCCGCGTACACGGGTGCCAGGTTACGCCGGGCCCGTGCGGCCCGGCGGGTGAGGCGGTTTCCGCCAGAGTCGACGGAACCCGGCGGAACCTCTCCCTCAGCGTGGTCGCCCGCCGTCCCCGGCAGTTGACTGGGCGGCATGACACGAAACCCGAAGAACGAGCCGGAGACGACGGTGGTCGTGACGGGTGCCTCGGGCCGTACGGGGCGCCGGGTGGCGGAGTCCGCGCGGGCGGCCGGGCTGACGGTGCGGCCCGCCTCCCGGGCGCACGGCTTCGACTGGGGGGACCGGGACACCTGGGCCGACGCGCTGCGCGGCGCTGACGCCGCCTATCTGGTCTGGCCTTCCGACGTCGGCTCCCCCGAGGCCACCGAGACGATGGGCGCCTTCGCGACGGAGGCGGTGCGGCTCGGGGTGCGGCGGCTGGTGCTGCTGTCGGCGCGGGGCGAGGAGCAGGCCCGGCCCACCGAGGACGCGGTGCGCGGTTCGGGCGCGGAGTGGACGGTCGTACGGGCCTCGTTCTTCGCGCAGAACTTCAGCGAGGGCCCGCTGGTGGAGGAGTTGCGGCAGAACGGGCAGCTGGTCTTCCCCGGCGGCAAGGTGGGCGAGCCGTTCATCGACGCGCGGGACATCGCGGACGTGGTGGTGGCCGTGGTGCGGGCCGGGGACCGTTATGTCGGGCAGAACCTGGACGTCACCGGGCCCCGGCTGCTCACCTTCGAACAGGCGGTCGGGGAGATCGCCGGGGCGACGGGACGGCCGCTGACCTACCGGGGCGTTCCGCCGCATGCCTACCTGGACCGGCTGACCGGCTTCGGGGTGCCCAGGGCCGAGGCGGAGCTGCTGGTCGAGCTGTTCGCCTCGGTGCTGGACGGCCGCAACGCCCGGACGACGGACGCGGTGCGGCGGGTCCTCGGGCGGGAGCCGCGCGACTTCTCCGAGTTCGCCCGGGAGGCCGCGGCGGCCGGCGCGTGGAAGGCGTGAGACCTTCCGCCCGCCGCGTGAGACTTGCCGCCCGCCGCGCGGTCAGCCCTGCTTCTCCTGCGGGCCCCCGTCGTCGCGCGGGGTCGCCCTGACGTGGGTCCGCAGGCGTGAGGTGACGTCCTCCGGCGGCAGGAACCGCGACCAGCGCTCGGGGAACTCCGAGGGCATGTCGTCGTCGGGGTCGTCGGGGTCGTCGTCGCCGCGCGGCGGCGCGGTCCGCGCCACGTACTCGGCGACCTGGGCCTGCCGGACGCGCTCGTTGGCCTCGCGGGCGGCGGCGGTGGCGGCGGCGGGCCAGACCCGGTCGATGGCGGCGTTGACGGCCGCGCCGACGAGGACGGCGAACGCCGAGACGCCGATCCACAGCAGGACGGCGACGGGCGCGGCCAGCGAGCCGTAGATGGTGGGGCCCTCGACGGTGCTGGTGAGGTAGATGCGCAGCAGGAAGCTGCCGAGGACCCACATGGCGAGGGCGACGAGCGCGCCGGGCACGTCCTCGATCCACTGCGAGCGCACCGGCACGGACACGTGGTACAGCGTGGTCAGGAACGCCACCGAGAGGACGAGGACGACCGGCCAGTACAGGACCTGGACGAGCGTCGTGGACCACGGCACGATCCGGACGACCGCGTCCGGTCCGGCGACCATCAGCGGCAGCGCCACCGAGCCGATCAGCAGCGCCACGATGAACAGGCCGAACGCCAGCAGCCGGGTCTTGACGATGCCGCGGACGCCGTCGAGGCCGTACATGACGGTGATGGTGTCGATGAAGACGTTCACCGCGCGGGAGCCGGACCAGAGCGCGAAGAGGAAGCCGATGGAGATGACGTCGGGCCGGCCGCCCTTCATCACGTCGTCGAGGATCGGCTCGGTGATCTCCTTGACGCCGCGCTCGGACAGGACCGTGCGGGAGGCGTCCAGGATGTTGGCGCGGAGGCTGTCGGTGGTGTCGGCGCCGATCCACAGGTCGACGTAGCCGAGCAGCCCGAGCAGGCTCAGCAGCAGCGGCGGCACCGACAGCAGCGTGAAGAAGGCCGCCTCGGCCGCCAGGCCCAGGATGCGGTACTCCATGCAGGAGTTGACGGTGTCCTTCAGCAGCAGCCACGCGGTCCTGCGCTTGGATACGTTCCGGTAGAGGGCACGGGCCCGGTGGAGCCGTCCGGACGGCCGCTCGGGGGGTTCACTTGCTGGCTGCACGACCTAAAGGTATCCGCCGGGAGCGGCCCCGCTCATCCCGCGGTCCCCGGACCCTCCCTCCACACCGGTCGCGGCACACGGCAGAAATGCGGTCGAAACCCAGCAGAAAGATTCTGACATGTCCGCGGTGGCCGAGATTCGACGGTCCCGAAAACGGAAGGTTTTCCGACGGTTACGCCGTCCTTCGGGTGAGTTCCCCGGCCGGGCGGGCGGAAGGACCGGCTCAGCCCTGATACGCGGCGATCAATGGAGGTCGTGAAAGCGTCAAGTACCTTAATGCGCTTGTATCGCCCGCCGGGCAGTCGAAAGAATTCGATTGCATTAGCTGGGCCTTCCGGGGGGAATCAGCCCAGCCGCGCTCGACTCGGGGGAATCAGGGTCAACACCCTTCTCTTTTTTCACCGATCTTTTATCGAACGCCGGGGGGCGGAGTTTTGTCGTTCGTCATTTCCGGAGTTCTCCGCTGTCCATGAACGGCACAGTACAGGGAGCACACGTGGTGGGAACTTCCGGCACCGACACCAGCACCGTGACTGTCACCGAAGGCGCGCTCGCCGAGGTGCTGGCCGGTGTCGTCGCCAAGGAGCACATACCGGTCGACAGCCACTTCTTCGACGATCTCGGGGCCAATTCGCTGCTCATGGCGCAGTTCTGCGCCCGGGTCAGGAAGCGGGACGATCTGGCGCCGGTATCGATGCGGGACGTCTACGGCCATCCGACGATCCGCCGGCTGGCGGCGGCGCTCGACACCGCGCCGGTATCGGCGGCGCCCCCGGCGGCGCCGCCCGAGCCACCGGCGCCGCCGGGGAGCACGAAACGTTATGTACTGTGCGCCGTCGCGCAGTTCCTGGTGTTCGCCGTCTACTGCCTCGCCGCCGGTACGGCTGCCGCGTGGGGATACTCGTGGTTCGCCGAGGCGGACGGCGTCGTCGCCGTATATCTGCGCGCGGTGGCGTTCGGCAGTGCCGTGTTCCTCGCGACCTGTGTCACGCCCGTGGTGGCGAAATGGGTGCTCGTCGGCCGGTGGAAGGAGACCGAGTTCCCGGTCTGGTCGCCGGCCTACTTCCGGTTCTGGACCGTCAGGACGCTGCTGCACACCAGCCCGTTGATCCTGTTCGTCGGCAATCCGCTGTACGTGCTGTACCTGCGGGCGCTGGGCGCCCGGATCGGCGGCGGGGTGACGATCCTGACCCGTACCGTGCCGGTCTGCACCGACCTGCTGACGATCGGTTCGGGAACGGTGATCCGCAAGGACGCGCACTTCCTCGGCTACCGGGCACGCGCCGGGCGCGTCCGCACCGGCCGCGTGACGCTCGGCCGGGACGTGTACGTCGGGGAGAAGTCCGTCCTGGACATCGGCACCGTGATGGGCGACGGCTCCCAGCTGGGGCACGGCTCCGCCCTCTACGACGGCGCCTCGGTCCCGGCGGGCGAGCGGCGGCACGGTTCGCCCGCCGTGCCGACGGACGTGGACCACATACGGGTTCCGGCCGTTCCCTGCTCCTCCGCGCGCCGGGTCGGATACGCCGTGGCGGCCCTCGTGCAGACGCTGACCGTATACACACCGCTGACGCTCGCCGGCTCCTACCTGCTGATCACCGCGGTGCCGGCGTTCGACGTACTGGTCTCGCCGGAGACCCGGGACCTGGGGTCGGCGACGTTCTTCGCGCAGGCGCTGGGCCTGTCCGTGGCGCTGTACCTGGGCTTCATCGTGCTCGGGCTGGCCATGGTGACGCTGGTGCCGCGGATGCTGACCGCGGTGCTCCGCCCGGACCGGGTCTACCCGCTCTACGGGCTCGGCTACTCGGCGCAGCGGGCCGTCGCCCGGCTGACCAACGTCAAGTTCTTCACCTGGCTGTTCGGGGACAGCTCGTACATCGTCGGCTACCTGCGGCTGATCGGCTACGACCTGTCGCACGTGGAGCAGACCGGCTCCAACTTCGGCACGGACGTGCAGCACGAGACGCCGTACCTGGCGAAGGTCGGGCGCGGCACGATGATCGCGGACGGTCTTTCGGTGATGAACGCCGACTTCTCCTCGACGTCGTTCAAGGTCTCCGAGACGCGGATCGGCGCGCGCAGCTTCCTCGGCAACCACATCGCGTACCCGGCGGGGGGCCGGACCGGTGACGACGTGCTGCTGGCCACGAAGGTGATGGTGCCGCTGGACGGCGAGGTCCGCAGCGGGGTGGGCCTGCTGGGCTCGCCGCCGTTCGAGATCCCGCGCACCGTCGAGCGCGACACCCGCTTCGACCACCTGCGCGAGGGCGACGAGCTGCGCCGCCGGCTGTCCGCGAAGAACCGGTTCAACCTGCGGTCGATGACCCTCTTCCTGTTCCTGCGCTGGCTGCACTGGTGCGGGCTGACGGTGCTGGGGTTCGCCGCGGTCGACCTGTACGGCACCTCGGGCCTGGCGGGCGGTCTGCTGATCGGCGCGGCGCTGATGGCGGCGGTGGTGTTCAGCACCGGCTACTACATCCTGGTGGAGCGGGCCGTCGGGCGGTTCCGGCCGCTGGAGCCGAAGCTCTGCTCGATCTACGACCCGTACTTCTGGTGGCACGAGCGTCTGTGGAAGGTGCCCGACACGCACCTGGTCGTCTTCAACGGCACGCCGTTCAAGAACTGGGTGTGGCGGCTGCTGGGCGTGCGGCTGGGCCGCCGGGTCTTCGACGACGGGGTCTACATCACCGAGCGGACCCTGACGTCGATCGGGGACGACGTCACGCTCGGCGCGCACACCAAGGTGCAGGCGCACTCGCAGGAGGACGGCACCTTCAAGTCCGACCGCATCACGATCGGGGCCGGCTGCACGCTGGAGACCGGCTCGCTCGTCCACTACGGCGTCTCGATGGGGCGGGACGCCGTGCTCGCCGCCGACTCATTCCTGATGAAGGGCGAGGAAGTTCCGCCGGGCGCCCGCTGGGGCGGCAATCCGGCGGTGGCCCTGGGACGCCGCTGAGCGCTCCGGGCCGACCACCAGGGGGGGAAGAAGACTCATGTACACGATCACACCGTGGACGCGGGAGCCGGAGCCGGGGGTGGCCGAGCACGCCGTGCCGCTGCCGCCGGAGGTGCCGGGCACACCGGACGCGCTGCTCGCCGCGCACGCCAAGACGCTGGCCGCGCTGACCGGCGAGGCCGAGATCACCACCGGGTACGTCCCGGCGGAAGGGGGCCGGCCGCGCCCGTACCGGACGACGGTACGGCCCGGTACCTGGCGGGAGCTGGTGGCCGCGGCCGGCCGGAACTCCGCCTCGGACGACCTGCCGTACGACACGGTCCTCGACCCGTACGGCGGTGACGCCGACGCCTGTGACGCGGCCACCGTGCTGCGGGTGGGCGTCTCGGGCGGCAAGCTGCGCGTGCGGTACCGCACCGACGTCCTCGACGCGGGGGCCGCCGCCCGGATCGCCGGGTACCACCTGACGGCGCTCACCCGGATCGCCGCGGAGCCGGACACCGACCACGAGCGGCACGGGCTGCTGTCGCGGGAGGAACTCCGCTTCCAGCTGGACGGCCTGGCCGGACCCGAGCGGGCGCTGCCCGACCGGCGGGTGCACGAGCTGATCGAGGACCGGGCGGCGGCCCAGCCCGACGCGGTCGCCGCGGCCGACGGCGAGCGGGAGTGGACGTACGCGGAGCTGAACGCGCGCGCCAACCGGCTGGGCCGGGCGCTGCTGGCCCGGGGCCTCGCCCGCGAGGACGTCGTCGCCGTGGTGACGGAACGGAATCTGGAGTGGCTGGCCGCGGTGGTCGCCGTGTTCAAGGCGGGCGGGGTCTACCTGCCGGTGGAGCCGCACTTCCCGGCCGGGCGGATCGGGACGACCCTGACCCGGGCCGGGTGCGCGTTCGTCCTCACCGAGCGGGGTTCCACGGCGACGCTGGACGCCGCCGGGACCGACGCGCCGGTCCTGTACGTCGACGATGCGTGGGCCGAGGACCACGCCGACGACGACCTCGGGGTGGAGGTGGGCGGCGACCAGCTCGCGTACATCTACTTCACCTCCGGGTCCACCGGGGAGCCGAAGGGCGCGATGTGCGAGCACGCCGGGTTCCTGAACCACGTGTTCGCGAAGATCGACGACCTGGACATCGGGCCCGCGGACGTGGTCGCGCAGACCGCGCCGCAGTGCTTCGACATCTCGCTGTGGCAGCTCGTCTCGGCGCTGGTCGTCGGCGGCCGGACGCACTTCGTCGGGCAGGACACGATCCTGGACGTGCGGCGGTTCACCGAGACCGTCGCCCGGGGGCGGATCACCGTCCTCCAGGTCGTGCCGTCCTATCTGGAGGCGGTCCTCACCGAGCTGGAGCAGCGGCCCCGTGAACTGCCGCGGCTGCGCCGGGTGTCGGTCACCGGGGAGGCGGTCAAGAAGGAGCTGGTGCGGCGGTGGTTCGCGGCCCGGCCCGACATCCCGCTGGTCAACGCGTACGGGCTGACGGAGACCTCCGACGACACCAACCACGAGGTGCTGCGACGGGTCCCGGACACGGCCCGGGTGCCGCTGGGCCGGCCGGTGGCCAACGTACGGGTGTACGTCGTCGACCGGAACCTGGCACCGGTCCCGCTGGGCGCGCCGGGCGAGATCGTCTTCTCCGGCGTCTGTGTCGGGCGGGGCTACGTCAACGACCCGGAGCGGACCGCGGCGGCGTTCACCGAGGACCCGCACCGGCCCGGTGAGCGGCTGTACCGCAGCGGTGACCAGGGACGGTGGCTGCCCGACGGGAAGCTGGAGTTCCTCGGCCGCAAGGACGGCATGGTGAAGATCCGGGGGTTCCGGATCGAACTCGGCGAGGTGGAGAGCGCGCTGCTGCGGGTGGCCGGGGTGCGGGACGCGGCGGCGGTCGTCGTGCGCGGCGCGCAACTGGTCGCGTTCTGCGCCGGGGACGAGCCGCTGGACGCGCCGGCGGTCCTGGAGCCGCTGGCGGCGTCGCTGCCGCCGTACATGGTGCCGTCGGTGCTGCACTGGCGGCCCCGGCTGCCGCTGACCGCCAACGGCAAGGTCGACCGGCGGGCGCTGACCGCGCTCGCCGGGGAGCTGGACGCGGCCGGGGAGGCGCCGGACACCCCGGTGGAGCGGCGGCTGGCGACGGTCTGGGCCCAGGCGCTGGGCATTCCGGTGGACCGGATCGGCCGGCGGGACCACTTCTTCGACCGGGGCGGCACCTCGCTCTCGGCCGTGAAGCTGGTGGTCGCCCTGGACCGGACGGTCAGCCTGAAGGACGTCACCGCCCACCCGGTCCTCGCGGACCTGGCCGACCTGCTGGAACGCCGCGCGTCGTGAACGCCGTACCCCCGGTCTCCCGGGCCCCGGCACACCGCACCACCCCACCCCCGAACGACCGCTCCGACGCACCACCGAAGGGAACACCCACGATGTCGTCCTCCTCCACGGCCCTCGGCCTCGACCTCGCGCCGGACAAGCCGCCCTTGCTGCGTGTCGGGTCCACCGCCGACCCGGCCGCCTGGGCGGCCGGGCACCGCGAGGCGCTGCGCGCCGCCGTCGCCCGGCACGGCCGGGTCCTGGTCCGCGGGCTGGGCCTGACCGACCCCGCGACGGCCGCGCCCGTCCTGAAGCGGCTGGCCGACGGCCTGATGGCCGACCGGGAGCCGTTCGCGCCGCGCCGCGACTACGGCGACGGCGTGTACTCGGCCACCCGGTGGCCGGCCCAGCAGCAGATGTGCATGCACCACGAGGTCAGCTACGCCCTGGAGTTCCCGGGGCTGATGAGCTTCGCCTGCCTGGAGGCGCCCGCCGAGGGCGGCGCGACCGTCCTCGCCGACGCCGTCGACGTCCTGCGGGACCTGCCCGCCGACATCGCCGAGCGGTTCGAACGGGAGGGCTGGCTGCTGACCCGGAGCTACAACGACGAGATAGGCGCCTCGGTCGCCGAGGCGTTCGGCACCGACGACCGGCAGGCGGTGGAGCGGTACTGCCGCGCCAACGCCGTGGAGTGGTCCTGGCAGCCCGACGGCACGCTCCGCACCCGGCAGCACCGCGGCGCGGTGCTGCGCCACCCGGCCGACGGACGGCGCTGCTGGTTCAACCAGATCGCGTTCCTGAGCCGCTGGACGATGGAGCCCGAGGTCCGCGAGTACCTGACCGACGTGTACGGCGAGGACGGCCTGCCGTTCGACACGCGCTTCGGCGACGGCGCCCCGATCGGCGAGGACGTCGTGCGGGCGATCAACGCCGTCTACGACCGGCACACCCTGCGCGAGCCCTGGGAGACCGGGGACCTGCTGCTGGTCGACAACATCCGTACCGCACACGGCCGGGAGCCGTTCGAGGGGCCGCGCGAGGTGCTGGCCGCGCTCGGCGACCCGGTCCGCGTCGTCGGGGACGCCCCCGGCGGGGAGGTGAAACCGCTGTGAGCACCCCACGCGACGCCCTCGGCGCACCGCGCTTCGCGGTCGTCCCCGGCGAGCAGGTCCAGGAGGTCCTCCAGGGCCGTGAACCCGAGGTCGGCGAAGTGGTCGAGGCGGTCTACCGGCTGCACGGCGCCGGCGACTCGGTCAACCCGCCGTCGTACTTCCTGCGCTTCCCGGACCGTCCCTCGGCCCGGATCATCGCGCTGCCCGCCTCGCTCGGCGGACCGCTGCGCGTGGACGGCATCAAGTGGATCTCCAGTTTCCCGGAGAACACCCGCTCGGGTCTGCCGCGCGCCTCCGCCGTGCTGATCCTGAACGACCCGGAGACCGGCTATCCGTACGCCTGTCTGGAGAGTTCGGTGATCAGCGCGGTGCGGACGGCGTCGTCGGCGGCGCTGGCCGCGGACCGGCTGAGCCGGACCAGGGTCCGACCGCGGCGGGTGGGGTTCGTCGGGACCGGGCTGATCGCCCGGTACATCCACACCCATCTCGTGGGGACCGGCTGGGAGTTCGAGGAGACGGGCGTGTTCGACCTGTCCGCCGAGAGCGCGCGGGGGTTCCGCGGCTATCTGGAGCGGTCGGGCGGCAAGGGGCGGGTCACCGTCCACGACTCCACCGAGAGCCTGGTGCGCGGAAGCGATCTGGTGGTGTTCGCCACGGTCGCGGGGGAACCGCACATCCACGAAACGGCGTGGTTCCAGCATCACCCACTGGTCCTGCACGTGTCGTTGCGGGACCTCGACCCGCGGATCCTGCTGGAGTCCGCGAACTTCGTCGACGACGTCGAGCACTGCCTGAAGGCGGAGACGTCTCCGCACCTGGCGGAGAAGCTCACGGGGGGCCGGGACTTCATCGACGGCACGCTGAACGACGTACTGACCGGGCGGGTCACCGTCCCGGAGGACCGCACCGTGGTGTTCTCGCCCTTCGGGCTGGGGGTGCTCGACCTGGCGGTCGGCAGGTTCGTCCACGACCAGGTGGCCCGCGAGGGCCGGCTGCGCGTGGTCGACGGATTCTTCCACGAGCTGCGCCGACACGGCTGACCAGCGGTTTCGTGGCGCATGATGAGGGGGGCACCATGCCTGTGATATCGGATCCCGCGCAATACAACGAAGAGGAGCTCTACGTCGACCTCAGGGCGTCGCTGGAGCTTCCGCTGTACCTGAAGTGCGAAGGCTTCAACTTCGCCGGGTCGGTCAAGATGAAGGCCGCCCGGGAGATGGTGGACGCCGCCGAGCGGGACGGGCGGCTGCGGCCGGGCTCCGTCCTGGTCGAGTCGTCCTCCGGCAACCTGGGCGTCGCGCTCAGCGTGATCGCCGCGAGCCGGGGACACCGGTTCCTGTGCGTGACCGACTCGCGCTGCAACCTGTCCACGATCCGGCTGATGGAGACGCTCGGCGCCCGGGTGCACGTCATCGACCGGCCCGACCTGCACGGCGGTTTCCTGGGCGCCCGGCTCGGGTACGTCCGGGCGCTGTGCGCGTCGGACGAGCGGTACGTGTGGCTGAACCAGTACAGCAACCAGGGCAACTGGCGGGCGCACTACCGCACCACCGCGCCCGCCATCGCCCGCCGCTTTCCCGACCTGGACGTCCTGTTCCTCGGGGCGGGCACGACCGGCACCCTGATGGGGTGCGCCCGCTGGTTCTGGAACTGGCGCCGCCCGGTGCGGATCGTGGCGGTGGACACCGTCGGCTCGGTGACGTTCGGCGGGCCGCCCGGCCACCGGATGATCCCCGGCCTCGGCATGAGCGTCCCGCCGCCGCTGCTCGACACCAGTTACGTGGACGACGTGGTGCGGGTGGAGGAGCCGGACGCGGTGCGGATGTGCCGCCGGCTGGCCGCCCGGGGCTTCCTGTTCGGCGGCTCCACCGGCACCGTGGTCAGCGGCGCCGAGGAGTGGCTGGAACGGCACGGCCGGCGCGGTGTCACCGCGGTGGCGATCGCCCCCGACCTGGGCGAGCGCTATCTCGACACCGTCTACCGCGACGGCTGGATGTCCGACACCGTCGAGTCCAAGACCCTGGCCATGGCGCGTCCCGCCTGACCAGGGCGGCACGGCCGGTGTCCGCGGTGCGCGCGCCGTGGTGCGCGCGGGTAGGTTGCACTCCATGACTGGCAGCACCCACACCGTGACGAACCAGGCCCCGCCGCTCGTCGGGTACGACGTCTTCGCCGCCGACCGCGCCCTCACGGACGCGGTCGGCCGGCATCTGGCGCCGGACACGGCCGACGAGGCACGGGCGGAACTGTCCGGCCTCGGCCGCAGCTGCGGGTCGGCGCAGGCGCAGGAATGGGGCGCGCAGGCCAACGCCCACGCGCCGGTGCTGCACACGCACGACCGGTACGGCCACCGCGTGGACGAGGTCGAGTTCCACCCGGCGTGGCACCGGCTCCTCGGCAAGGGCGTCGCGGCCGGACTGACCGCCGCGTGGACCCGGCCCGGCGGGCACGTCCGGCGCGCCGCGGCCTTCCTGATGTGGACGCAGGTCGAGGCGGGCAACTGCTGTCCGCTGTCGATGACGCACGCGGCGGTGCCCGCGCTGCGCGCCGACCCGGCCCTGGCCGCCGAGTGGGAACCGCGGCTGACCTCGATGGTCTACGACCGCGGGCTGCGCCCGGCGCACCTCAAGGCCGGGGCGCTCTTCGGGATGGGCATGACGGAGAAGCAGGGCGGCAGCGACGTGCGGGCCAACACCACCGCCGCCCGGCCGCTGGCGGAGGCCGGCACCTACGAGCTGACCGGGCACAAGTGGTTCTGCTCGGCGCCGATGTCGGACGGCTTCCTGGTGCTGGCGCAGGCACCGGAGGGGCTGACCTGCTTCCTGGTGCCGCGGGTCCTCGCGGACGGCACCCGCAACGTCTTCCTGATCCAGCGGCTGAAGGACAAGCTGGGCAACCGCTCCAACGCCTCCGCGGAGGTCGAGTTCGCGGGGACCTGGGCGCGCCGGGTCGGCGAGGAGGGCGCCGGGGTGCGCACCATCATCGGCATGGTCGCGGCGACCCGGCTGGACTGCGTACTGGGCTCGGCGGGCCTCATGCGGCAGGCGGTCGCGCAGGCCGTGCACCACACCTCCCACCGGGCGGCGTTCGGCGCGAAACTCGTCGACCAGCCGCTGATGCGCAACGTCCTGGCCGACCTCGCGGTCGAGTCGGAGGCGGCGACTACGCTCGGGCTGCGGCTCGCGGCGGCCTGCGACGCCGCCGGCGAGGGCGACGAGGGGGAACGGGCGCTGCTGCGGCTCGCGGTGCCGGCGGCGAAGTACTGGGTGACCAAGCGGTGCGCGCCGGTGGCGGTGGAGGCGGCCGAGTGCCTGGGCGGCAACGGGTACGTCGAGGAGTCGGGGATGCCCCGGCTGGTACGGGAGTCGCCGCTGAACTCGGTCTGGGAGGGCGCCGGAAACGTCCAGGCGCTGGACGTGCTGCGGGCGATCCGGCGGGAGCCCGCGGCGATGGACGCCTATCTCCGGGAGGTCGGGCGGGCGCGCGGCGCCGACCACCGGCTGGACGCGGCGATCCGGGACCTGCTCACCCGGCTGGCCGACCTCGCGGACGCCGAGGGCGGGGCGCGGCGGCTGGCGGAGCGGCTGGCGCTGGTCCTCCAGGGGGCGCTGCTGGTCCGGTACGCGCCGCCGGAGGTCGCCGACGCGTTCTGCGCCGCGCGCCTCGGCGGGGACGGGGGCGCGGCGTTCGGCACGCTGCCGGCCACTCTCGACCTGGCGTCCGTGGTGGAACGGGCGCGTCCGGTGGCTTGATCCGTACGCCTGCACGGGGGTGGTGCTGCGCCGACACGGCACCACCCCCGCTCACTGGCCCGTTGAGGCCGTGTGCGCCGCTCCCGGCGGCGCGGGTCAAGTGTGGGACAACCGCCGGGGCGTCCACCAGAGTTGCAGGGGGTTGCAAATCCGCCCTCCGCTGTGTGCGGACTGTGTATCCACCGTCGGGACAAGCGGTCAGAATGAGACGTACAGGCCAGACGGATGCGCGATCCCAGCTCCGGGGAGGACGAAACCGGTGATGCTCTCGCCGATGGACGTGACACAGGGGGTGGCCGCCGGCACCGTGCACGCGGCCCGGGTGCTCGACGAAGTCCGTTCCGCCGTGCTGAGCGGCGGGCCCGTGCCGGCGGCGCCGCGCCCGGTGATCGAGCGGTCCTGGGAGCGGATGGTGCGCAGCGGCGTCGACCCCGACCACGACTTCCACGCCGGGCTGCTGCCCCGCGCCGAGGTGGAGCGGCGGCGGGAGACCTCCGAGCTGCGGCATGTGCTGCCGGTGCTGCGGGAGGGGCTGCTTCCGGCCGTGGACGAGGCCCGGCACATCATGGTCGTCGCGGACGACGAGGGCCGGGTGCTGTGGCGGGAGGGCAGTCCGGGGGTGCTGCGCAAGGCCGACGGGCTCGGCTTCGAACTCGGCGCGGACTGGCGGGAGGACGTGGTCGGGACCAACGGCATCGGCACCCCGGCGGTCACCCGGCGGCCCGTGCAGGTCTTCGCCGCGGAGCACTTCGTCCGCTCGCACGCGGCCTGGACCTGCGCGGGGGCACCGATCACGGACCCCCGTGACGGGCGGCTGCTCGGGGTGGTCGACGTGAGCGGGCCGCTGGAGACGATGCATCCCGCGACGCTCGCGTGGGTCGGCGCGGTGGCCAAGCTCGCCGAGGCGCGGCTGCGGGACCTGCACACGCGGTCGCTGGAGCGGCTGCGGGCGGTGGCGGCCCCGGTGCTGGCCCGGATCGAGGGCCGGGCGCTGGTGGTGGACCGGGACGGCTGGACGGCGGCGGTGACGGGGATGCCGTACACCGACCGGATCACCGTGCCGAAGCCGGGGGCGCCTCAGCCGCGGTGGCTGCCGGGGGTCGGGCCGTGCTCGGTGGAGCCGCTGGCCGGGGGCTGGCTGGTACGGGCCGCGGAGGAGCCCGTACCGCAGGGCGCCACCCGGATCGTGCTCGATCTGCGGCAGCCGCGGCGCTGGTCGGTGCGGGTGCTGGGCGGTGTGGGCGCCTGGACGCACGAGCTGAGTCCCCGCCACGCCGAGCTGCTCTGTCTGCTGGCCGTGCACCGCACGGGGCGCAGCGCGGCGGGGCTGGCGTCGGACATGTTCGGCGACCCGGCGCGCACGGTGACCGTGCGGGCGGAGATGTCCCGGGTGCGGCGGTACCTCGGGGCGCTGCTGGCCCACCGGCCGTATCGTTTCAGCGAGGACGCGGAGGTCGATGTGCTGCTGCCCGCCGATCCGCTGGACCTGCTCCCCCACTCGACGTCCCCGATGATCGGCGCGCTCCGCCACGAGAACGGACGCGCCGGGCCCGCTGGACTCGGCCGGTCGTGACCGACCGTACCGGGGTCGCGGGCGGAGTGTGGCCGAAGCTGCTGCGAAAGGGGGGCGGAGCGCGGTTCTTTCCACTCTTTTACGGGACCCGCGTCCCCGTGGGCCGGTTGCTGCCGTAGAGTCGCTCACCGGGCCGTCCCACCTGCTCCTCGGTCAACGCTCGGACCACCGGGCGCAGTTGCTCGGCAGCCTCGGGAGGTTCTCATGACGCATCGCGGCAGACACCGCCGGCGCAGGCGGGGCAGGGCGCTGCGGGCCACGCTGACCGGCGCGGCCCTGGCGCTCACGGCCGCCGCCACGATGATCAGCGCGTCCCAGGCGAAGGTCACCGACGGCCCAGGCGGTCTGAAGCCGCTCACGGCATCCGCCGACACCGGGCGGCTGGGCCTGACGGAACACCGGGTCCCGAAGGGCTGGCTGGGCCGGCTCGCCGATTCGATGGGCTCCCCGGTGGGCGTCGGCGCGGTCCTCGACTCCGCCGACCGCACGCTGCGTTCCTCCGCCGACTGCTCCGACGCGGAGCGGGAGTCCCTGCCGATCGCACCGGCCGCCACCCGGGCCTACTGCTGGGACGCGGCCGACACCGACGGCTGGTCGCCGGGGGCCGTCACCACCTCGGCGGACGCCGACGACGACGGCCGCTGGGGCGCCGACGAGGTCGTGCTGTCGGCCTGGTCCCGCGAGGACGCCGCCACCGGCGGGCGCGTGGCGCGGGTCTCCTTCGTCGACGCCGCCGAGGACGGCGGGCGGCTGCGCTACGCCTCCGCGCTGCTGGTCCTGCCCGTCGACGGCGGCCGCGACTACCGGCCGCTGGCCTCCCCCGTCTCCGGCATGGTCTGGTACCAGGACAAGCTGCTGGTCACCGCGGGCACCGGCGACGGCAACGCGCTCTACGTCTACGACCTGCACCGCATCCAGCGGACCACGTCCGCCGACGCCACCGTGGGCCGTGTCCCGGGCGGCTGGTCGGCCCACGGCCACCGCTACGTACTGCCCGCCGTCGCCTCCTACGAGGCCGACGGCCTCCCCGGCGCGGGGCGCCCCGCCGTCCTCTCCCTGGACCGCTCCACGTCGCCGGACAGCCTGGTCGCGGGCGAGTCCGTACCCGTGGACGACGACCGTCCGACGCGGCTGTGGCGCTACGCCCTCAGCACCGACCCCGGCCGTACGGGGCTGCCGGCCGTCGACTCCGCGGGGCGGGCCGAGGTCCGCGAGGCGTACGAGACGCGGGCGCGCGGCGTGCGGGGCGTGCTGGCCCACCGCGCGGCCGGCGAGGACCGCTCCGAGTGGTACCTGGGCGGCGCGCTCGGCACCACGGACGACGGGCGCGGCACGCTGTGGCGCACGGACACGAAGGGGTCCCGGGCCACCGAGTGCGGCGCCGACCGCTCGCACCGCTGCTGGAGCGGCCGGGCGGGTTCCCTGTCGTACGCGCCCGGCACGGGCGAGGTCTGGTCCCAGGCGGGCCACACGCTGTTCGCCGTGCCGCTGAAGTCGGTGACGGGCGCGCTCGGCTAGGGCTGCCCCAGGCGCGCCCGGCCGGGCGGGCGTCGACAAGGAGGCCGGTCGGGTGATTGCCTGGCCGTCATGACCACCATCCCCGTGACCACCTGGTCCCTGGAGCAGACGGCCCCGGCCGACCTGCTGCCGTCCGACGCCCCGGAGGGGGACGTCCGGATCGTCCGCGCCGAGGTGCCCTCGCCGGAGTTCAGCCGCTTCCTCTACGCCGCGGTCGGCGGCGACATCCGGTGGACCGACCGGCTGGGGTGGACGTACGCGCGGTGGCAGGAGCACCTGGAGCGGCCCGGCGTGGAGACCTGGGTCGCCTACGACCGCTCCACACCCGCCGGGTACACCGAACTGGTCGCCGGGGACGACGGCGTGGTGGAGATCGAGTACTTCGGGCTGATCCCGGCGTTCCGGGGCCGCCGCATCGGCGGGCACCTGCTCTCGTACGCCACCGCCCGCGCCTGGGACCTCGCGGAGCGGTGGCCTCTGCTGCCGCCGACCAAGCGGGTCTGGCTGCACACGTGCAGCAAGGACGGCGAGCACGCGCTGGACAACTACCGGCGCCGGGGCTTCCGCCTGTTCGACACCGAGGTGACGGAGGAGCGGGTCGGGCCGGCCCCCGGGCCGTGGCCCGGTGCGTTCCCCGTCTGACCTGCGCCGACACCCGTCGGACCGGTCCATGTGACCGACAACACGTTTGTCTTGCTCTGCGAGACACGAGTGTCCGCATCCCGGACGAAGCTGGACTGTGTCCAGATCTCCGTGCCACGCTTCCGTCATGTCTGGAACTGGAATCGCCTTGGTGAGTCGACGCCACGTCGATCTCGGCCGCATGTCCAGCGCCATCTGTCCGGCGCGCTGAGAGTTCTCCAGCAGCACCGGTCCCTCTTGGTCTCCACCTGATCTCCGCGCGCCGCCGCGCACCCTGCCCATGCGCCCGTACGCGCAGGTCAGACATGTTTCCCGCCTGTCCCGAAGGACGTGTCCACCATGGCCGCCACCCCGCCGAAGCCTGCCGCCACGACTCCCCGCCGCAAGGTGAGCCGTCACCGCGGCGAGGGTCAGTGGGCCGCGGGTCACTTCACCCCGCTCAACGGCAACGAGCAGTTCAAGAAGGACGACGACGGTCTCAACGTACGGACACGTATTGAGACGATCTACTCCAAGCGGGGGTTCGACTCGATCGACCCCAACGACCTGCGCGGCCGGATGCGCTGGTGGGGCCTGTACACGCAGCGCAAGCCCGGCATCGACGGCGGCAAGACCGCGGTCCTGGAGCCGGAGGAGCTGGACGACGAGTACTTCATGCTGCGCGTCCGCATCGACGGCGGCCGGCTGACCACCGAGCAGCTCCGCGTCATCGGCGAGGTCTCGCAGGAGTTCGCGCGCGGCACCGCCGACATCACCGACCGGCAGAACGTCCAGTACCACTGGATCCGGATCGAGGACGTGCCCGCGATCTGGGAGCGCCTGGAGGCCGTCGGCCTGTCCACGGTCACCGCCTGCGGCGACACGCCCCGCGTGATGATCGGCTCCCCGGTGGCGGGCATCGCCGAGGACGAGATCATCGACGGCACCCCGGCCCTGGAGGAGATGAAGCGGCGGGTCCTGAACAACCCCGCCTATTCGAACCTCCCCCGGAAGTTCAAGACGGCCATCTCGGGATCGCCGGTCCTGGACGTCGTGCACGAGATCAACGACGTGGCGTTCGTCGGCGTGGAACACCCCGAGCACGGCCCGGGTTTCGACCTGTGGGTCGGCGGCGGCCTGTCCACCAACCCCAAGCTCGGCGTGCGGCTGAACGCCTGGGTGCCGATCGAGGACGTCCCGGACGTCTACGAGGGCGTCATCTCGATCTTCCGTGACCACGGCTACCGGCGGCTGCGCAACCGCGCCCGGCTGAAGTTCCTCGTCGCCGACTGGGGCCCGGAGAAGTTCCGCCAGGTGCTGGAGGACGACTACCTGGGGCGCAAGCTCACCGACGGACCGGCGCCCGCCGAGCCGGTGGCCCGCTGGCGCGACCACGTCGGCGTGCACCGGCAGCGGGACGGCCGCTTCTACGTCGGCTTCGCGCCGCGCGTCGGCCGGGTCGACGGCACCACCCTCGCCAAGATCGCCGAGGTGGCGGAGGCGCACGGCTCCGGCCGGGTGCGCACCACCGTCGAACAGAAGATGATCATCCTCGACATCGAGCAGGACCAGGTCGACTCGCTGGTGGACGCCCTGGAGGCGCTCGACCTCACCGCGAAGCCGTCCACGTTCCGGCGCGGCACCATGGCCTGCACCGGCATCGAGTTCTGCAAGCTGGCCATCGTCGAGACCAAGGCGCGCGGCTCGAAGCTCATCGACGAACTGGAGCGCCGCCTCCCGGAGTTCGACGAGCCGCTCACCATCAACCTCAACGGCTGCCCCAACGCCTGCGCCCGCATCCAGGTCGCGGACATCGGTCTCAAGGGCCAGCTCGTCGTCGACGACGCGGGCGAGCAGGTGGAGGGCTACCAGGTGCACCTGGGCGGCGCCCTCGGCCTGGAGCCCGGCTTCGGCCGCAAGGTGCGCGGCCTGAAGGTCACCTCGGACGAACTGCCCGACTACATCGAGCGGGTGCTCAGGCGCTACCAGGCCGAGCGCGCCGACGGCGAGCGCTTCGCGACCTGGGCCGCGCGTGCCTCGGAGGAGGCCCTCTCATGAGCGAGCGGGCCGCTCCCTTCTACTGCCCCTACTGCGGCGACGAGGACCTGCGTCCGAACGAGCAGGGCCACGGCGCCTGGGAATGCGCGGCGTGCAACCGCGCATTCCAGCTGAAGTTCCTCGGGCTGCTGGCCCGGGGCCTCCAGCCCGACCCCTCGGGAGGGGAACCGATATGACGGCACTTCAGGAAGAGCGTACGACCGACGATCTGAAGGCGCTCGCCGAGCGGGCGGGCCGCGACCTGGAGGACGCCTCCGCACCGGAGATCCTCCGGTGGGCCGCGGACACCTTCGGCAAGCGCTTCTGTGTCACCTCCTCCATGGAGGACGCGGTGGTGGCCCACCTCGCCTCCCGCGCGATGCCCGGTGTCGACGTGGTGTTCCTCGACACCGGCTACCACTTCGAGGAGACCATCGGCACCCGCGACGCGGTCGAGGCCGTGATGGACGTCAACGTCATCACCCTCACCCCGCGGCAGACCGTCGCCGAGCAGGACGCCGAGTACGGCCCGAGGCTCCACGACCGCGACCCCGACCTGTGCTGCGCGCTGCGCAAGGTCAAGCCGCTGGAAGAGGGCCTGACCGACTACGTGGCCTGGGCGACCGGACTGCGCCGCGACGAGTCCCCCACCCGGGCGAACACCCCGGTCGTCGGCTGGGACGAGAAGCGGCGCAAGGTCAAGGTCTCCCCCATCGCCCGCTGGACCCAGGACGACGTGGACGCCTATGTGGCGGAGCACGGCGTGCTGACGAATCCGCTGCTGATGGACGGCTACGCGTCCGTCGGCTGCGCCCCCTGCACCCGCCGGGTCCTGGCGGGCGAGGACGCGCGCGCCGGCCGCTGGGCGGGCCGCAACAAGACCGAGTGCGGGCTGCACGGATGACATCTACACCGGAGATTCAGGAGAACCACGTGACGAGCGGAGCCACCGTCTGGCTCACGGGCCTGCCCAGCGCCGGCAAGACCACCATCGCCCACGAGCTGGCCGGCCGGCTGCGCGCCGAGGGCCGCCCGGTGGAGGTGCTCGACGGCGACGAGATCCGCGAGTTCATCTCCGCGGGCCTCGGCTTCAGCCGTGAGGACCGGCACGTCAATGTGGGGCGCATCGGCTTCGTCGCCGAGCTGCTCGCCCGCAACGGGGTGCTCGCGCTCGTCCCGGTGATCGCGCCGTACGCGGACAGCCGCGAGGCGGTGCGCAAGCGCCACCAGGAGAACGGCACGCCGTACCTGGAGGTGCACGTCGCGACGCCGGTCGAGGTGTGCAGCGAGCGGGACGTGAAGGGCCTGTACGCCCAGCAGGCCGCGGGTGAGCTGACCGGGCTCACCGGGGTCGACGACCCCTACGAGGAGCCCGACGCTCCCGATCTGCGCATCGAGTCGCAGCACCAGACCGTCCAGGAATCCGCCGCGGCGGTGCACGCCCTGCTGAGCGAAAGGGGACTGGCATGACGACGACCGTCGCCGCGTCCGAGGAGGACACGGACAGCCCGTACGCCCTGTCGCACCTGGACGCGCTGGAGTCCGAGGCGGTGCACATCTTCCGCGAGGTCGCGGGCGAGTTCGAACGACCGGTGATCCTCTTCTCCGGCGGCAAGGACTCCATCGTCATGCTCCACCTCGCACTGAAGGCCTTCGCCCCCGCACCC
>NZ_JAVRHI010000253.1:0-14599 GCF_034105845.1 Streptomyces sp. CRN 30
CCGCTCCCGGCGAGCCGCGGCGGCCTTTTCGAGCGCGGCTGCGCGCTGTTCAGGGGTAAGGGGCGGAAGAGCCACGCCTACGTCACCTCGGATGTCGAACTGTCGGATACGGACCGGTGAGGAACCTAGTCGCCCCACACCTGGGGAGCCACGAGCAACACGCTCGCCCGCCGCCCCCCACTGCCTCGAGGGGCGTGGGAGGTGCCCCCACTCGTCGGAGACTAGCGGCCAAGTCCGCCAGAGTCAGCGAGAACAGCGGAAAAGTCCTGGTCAGCCTCCATGGAGTCGGACATAACCGGCATAACGCCCTGGATTTGCGGGTGTATTCAGACTCGGCACGTCCGATAGCCACTCATCGGAGGTTTGAACGGAGCCCCGGCCGGACACCTGAGAGCTGTTCAGCCGGAGGCCGCCGCGACGGCGATCTCCGCCGCGAAGCGCTCCGCGGACGCGCGCAGCGCGGAAGCGTCCGGTCCGTTGCGCAGGACCCCCCGGCTGACGTTCGGCACCACGTGCCGTACCGCCGCGCCGAACACCCCGGGCAGATCCGCCGGGGTGGCCCCCTGGGCGCCGATCCCGGGTGCCAGCAGCGGCCCGTTGATCTCCAGGTCGTACGAGGTGAGGTCGCCCAGCGTCGCCCCGACGACCGCGCCGAAGGAGCCCAGGGGCTCCGCGCCGGCGTTCTCGGCGGCCAGCCGGGCCAGCATCGTCGCGCCGACCGTCCGCCCGTCCTCGCGCACCGCGTGCTGCACCTCGCGGCCCTCGGGGTTGGAGGTCAGCGCCAGCACGAACAGACCGGCCCCGTTCTCGCGGGCCAGGTCCACGGCCGGGCGCAGCGAGCCGTAGCCGAGGTAGGGCGACACGGTGAGCGCGTCCGAGAACAGCGGCGCGTCCCGGTGCAGGAAGGTCTCCGCGTACGCGGCCATGGTCGAGCCGATGTCGCCGCGCTTGGCGTCCATCAGGACCAGGGCGCCGGCGGCCCGCGCCTCGGCGACGGACTTCTCCAGGACGGCGATCCCGCGCGAGCCGAAGCGCTCGAAGAACGCGCTCTGCGGCTTCAGCACGGCCACGCGGTCGGCGAGCGCCTCGACGACGGTGCGGCTGAACCGCTCCAGGCCCGCGACGTCGTCGTTCAGGCCCCAGTCGGCGAGGAGGGAGGCGTGCGGGTCGATGCCGACGCAGAGCGGGCCGCGCTCGTCCATGGCGCGGCGCAGCCGGGCGCCGAAGGGTTCCACCGTGCTCATGCCGCTGTCCTGACGTCTGCGCCGACCGCGTCGGCGAGGGTGGCGTACGGGCTGGTCCGCAGGCGTGCGGCGAGCCCCTTGTGGATCGCGCGGGCCCAGAAGGGACCCTCGTACACGAAGGCGCTGTAGCCCTGCACGAGGGTGGCGCCGGCCAGGATGCGCTGCCAGGCGTCCTCGGCGTTCTCGATGCCGCCGACGCCGACGAGGGTGATCCGGTCGCCCACGCGCGCGTAGAGGCGGCGGAGCACCTCCAGGGAGCGTGCCTTCAGGGGCGCGCCCGAGAGGCCGCCGGTCTCGTGGATCACGGCCGGGTCGGATGCCAGGCCGAGGCCCTCGCGGGCGATGGTGGTGTTGGTGGCGATGATGCCGTCCAGGCCGAGTTCCACGGCCAGGTCGGCGACCGCGTCGACGTCCTCGTCGGCGAGGTCGGGGGCGATCTTCACCAGGAGCGGCACCCGGCGGCGGGTCGCCGTGCGGTCGGCTGCCTCGCGGACGGCCGTGAGCAGGGGCCGCAGGTGGTCCACCGCCTGGAGGTTCCGCAGGCCGGGCGTGTTGGGCGACGAGACGTTGACGACGAGGTAGTCGGCGTACGGGGCGAGCCGCTCGGCCGACTTCACGTAGTCGGCGACGGCCTCCGTCTCGGAAACCGCCTTGGTCTTGCCGATGTTCACGCCGACCGTGGTCCGGAAGACCGGGTTGCGGGCGCCCAGGCGTGCGGCGACGGCCGCCGAGCCCTCGTTGTTGAAGCCCATGCGGTTGATCAGTGCCCGGTCGGGCAGCAGGCGGAAGAGCCGCTGCTCGGGGTTGCCGGGCTGCGGCTCGCCGGTGACCGTGCCGATCTCCACGTGGTCGAAGCCGAGCATGGCCAGGCCGTCGACACCGACCGCGTTCTTGTCGAAGCCGGCCGCGAGACCGAACGGGCCGTGCATGCGCAGCCCGAGCGCCTCGGTGCGCAGCTCCTCGTGGCGGGGGGCGAGCAGGGCCGCGAGGTACGTGCGGAGCACGGGGACGCGGGCGGCCAGCCGGATCCAGCGGAACGCCAGGTGGTGCGCGGCCTCCGGGTCCATGCGGGAGAAGAACAGCCGGAAGAAGAATTCGTACATGTCGAAGTACCCGTAGTGTCCTGAGTGTCCTCATGAAGAGGGGGACACCGTTTCCGGTGTCCCCCTCGGGGCTGGTGCGGTCAGTCGCGGGCCGCCGTCAGGCGTTCTGCGTGTTCCTGGAGGGAGCGGACGCCCACCCCTCCGTGGTGGAGCGCGTCGATGCCCTGCACCGCCGCCGCGAGCGCCTGGACCGTGGTCAGGCAGGGTACGGCCCGCGCCACGGCCGCCGTACGGATCTCGTAGCCGTCGAGGCGGCCGCCGGTGCCGTACGGGGTGTTGACGATGAGGTCGACCTCGCCGTCGTGGATGTGCTGGACGATCGTCTTCTCGCCGTTCGGGCCGGTGCCCTCGGACTGCTTGCGGACGACCGTGGCGTTGATGCCGTTGCGGCGGAGCACCTCGGCCGTGCCGGACGTGGCGAGCAGCTCGAAGCCGTGGGCGACCAGCTCACGCGCCGGGAAGATCATCGAGCGCTTGTCGCGGTTGGCGACCGAGATGAACGCCCGGCCCTTGGTCGGCAACGGCCCGTACGCCCCGGCCTGCGACTTGGCGTACGCCGTGCCGAAGACGGAATCTATGCCCATGACCTCGCCGGTGGAGCGCATCTCCGGGCCGAGGACCGTGTCGACGCCGCGGCCGTGGATGTCGCGGAAGCGCGACCACGGCATGACGGCCTCCTTGACGGAGATCGGCGCGTCCAGCGGCAGGGTGCCGCCGTCGCCGTTCGCCGGGAGCAGACCCTCGGCGCGCAGCTCGGCGACGGTCGCACCCAGCGAGATGCGGGCGGCGGCCTTGGCGAGCGGCACCGCGGTCGCCTTCGAGGTGAAGGGGACGGTGCGGGAGGCGCGCGGGTTGGCCTCCAGGACGTAGAGGATGTCGCCCGCCAGCGCGAACTGGATGTTGATCAGGCCGCGCACGCCGACGCCCTTGGCGATGGCCTCGGTGGAGGCGCGCAGGCGCTTGATGTCGAACCCGCCGAGCGTGATCGGGGGCAGGGCGCACGCCGAGTCGCCGGAGTGGATGCCGGCCTCCTCGATGTGCTCCATCACGCCGCCGAGGTAGAGCTCCTCGCCGTCGTACAGGGCGTCGACGTCGATCTCTATGGCGTCGTCCAGGAACCGGTCGACGAGGACCGGCCGGGAGGGGCTAATCTCGGTCGACTCGGCGATGTACGACTCAAGGCGCGCCTCGTCGTACACGATCTCCATGCCGCGGCCGCCGAGCACGTACGACGGGCGGACGAGGACCGGGTAGCCGATCTCGTCGGCGATGGCCTTGGCCTCGGTGAAGGTGGTGGCGGTGCCGTGCTTGGGGGCCGGCAGCCCGGCCTCGGCGAGCACCCGGCCGAAGGCGCCCCGGTCCTCGGCCGCGTGGATGGCCTCGGGGGGCGTGCCCACGACGGGGACGCCGTTGTCCTTGAGCGCCTGCGACAGGCCGAGCGGGGTCTGGCCGCCAAGCTGGACGACGACGCCCGCGATCGGGCCGGCGAGCGACTCCGCGTGGACGATCTCCAGCACGTCCTCGAGCGTGAGCGGCTCGAAGTACAGGCGGTCGGAGGTGTCGTAGTCCGTGGAGACCGTCTCGGGGTTGCAGTTGACCATCACGGTCTCGTAGCCCGCGTCGCTCAGCGCGAAGGAGGCGTGGACGCAGGAGTAGTCGAACTCGATGCCCTGGCCGATGCGGTTCGGACCCGAGCCCAGGATGATGACGGCCGGCTTCTCGCGCTTCGCCACCTCGGTCTCCTCGTCGTACGAGGAGTAGAAGTACGGCGTCCGCGCGGCGAACTCGGCGGCGCAGGTGTCGACCGTCTTGTAGACCGGGCGGACCCCGAGGGCGTGCCGGACCTCGCGGACGACGTCCTCGCGCAGGCCGCGGATCTCACCGATCTGCTGGTCGGAGAAGCCGTGCCGCTTGGCCTCGGCCAGCAGCTCGGGCGTCAGCTCCGGCGCCCCGGCCAGCTCATCCGCGAGCTCCTTGATCAGAAAGAGCTGGTCGACGAACCACGGGTCGATCTTCGTCGACTCGAAGACCTCCTCGGGCGTGGCGCCCGCGCGGATGGCCTGCATGACGGAGTTGATGCGGCCGTCGGTCGGACGGACGGCCTCCCGGAGCAGCTCGCCCTTGTCGCCGGGCTCGCCGACGAAGGTGAACTGGCTGCCCTTCTTCTCCAGCGACCGCAGCGCCTTCTGCAGCGCCTCGGTGAAGTTGCGGCCGATGGCCATGGCCTCGCCGACCGACTTCATGGTGGTCGTCAGGGTCGAGTCCGCCGACGGGAACTTCTCGAAGGCGAAGCGCGGGGCCTTCACGACCACGTAGTCGAGCGTCGGCTCGAAGGAGGCCGGGGTCTGCTCGGTGATGTCGTTGGGGATCTCGTCGAGCGTGTAGCCGACGGCCAGCTTCGCGGCGATCTTGGCGATGGGGAAGCCGGTCGCCTTGGAGGCGAGGGCCGAGGACCGGGAGACACGGGGGTTCATCTCGATGACGATGACCCGGCCGTCCTCGGGGTCCACCGCGAACTGGATGTTGCAGCCGCCGGTGTCGACGCCGACCTCGCGGATGATCGCGATGCCGACGTCGCGCAGGACCTGGTACTCGCGGTCGGTGAGCGTCATCGCGGGCGCGACCGTGATCGAGTCGCCGGTGTGGACGCCCATCGGGTCGAAGTTCTCGATGGAGCAGACGACCACGACGTTGTCGTGTCTGTCGCGCATCAGCTCCAGCTCGTACTCCTTCCAGCCGAGGATGGACTCCTCCAGGAGCACCTCGGTGGTCGGGGAGAGCGTGAGGCCCTGGCCCGCGATGCGGCGCAGCTCCTCCTCGTCGTGGGCGAAGCCGGAGCCGGCGCCGCCCATGGTGAAGGAGGGGCGGACGACGACGGGGTAGCCGCCGAGCGTGTCCACGCCCTTCAGCACGTCGTCCATGGAGTGGCAGATCACGGAGCGGGCGGACTCGCCGTGCCCGATCTTCTTGCGGACCTCCTCCACGACGCCCTTGAAGAGGTCGCGGTCCTCGCCCTTGTTGATCGCCTCGACGTTGGCGCCGATCAGCTCGACGCCGTACTTCTCGAGGGTGCCCGCGTCGTGCAGCGAGATGGCCGTGTTGAGGGCCGTCTGGCCGCCCAGGGTGGGCAGCAGCGCGTCGGGGCGCTCCTTGGCGATGATCTTCTCGACGAACTCCGGGGTGATCGGCTCGACGTACGTGGCGTCGGCGATCTCCGGGTCGGTCATGATCGTCGCCGGGTTGGAGTTGACCAGGATGACGCGCAGGCCCTCGGCCTTGAGCACGCGGCAGGCCTGGGTGCCGGAGTAGTCGAACTCCGCGGCCTGGCCGATGACGATCGGACCGGAGCCGATGACCAGGACGGACTGGATATCGGTGCGCTTAGGCACGCTGGTCCTCCATCAGGGAGACGAAGCGGTCGAACAGGTAGGCGGCGTCGTGCGGGCCGGCGGCCGCTTCGGGGTGGTACTGGACGCTGAAGGCCGGCTTGTCGAGGAGCTGGAGCCCCTCCACCACGTCGTCGTTGAGGCAGACGTGGGAGACCTCGGCGCGGCCGAAGGGGGTGTCGGACACCTGGTCGAGCGGGGCGTCGACGGCGAAGCCGTGGTTGTGCGCGGTGACCTCGACCTTGCCGGTCGTGCGGTCCTGCACCGGCTGGTTGATGCCGCGGTGGCCGTACTTCAGCTTGTAGGTGCCGAAGCCGAGGGCGCGCCCGAGCAGCTGGTTGCCGAAGCAGATGCCGAACAGCGGGGTGCCGCGCTCCAGCACGCCCTGCATCAGGGCGACCGGGTGGTCGGCGGTGGACGGGTCGCCCGGACCGTTGGAGAAGAACACGCCGTCCGGGCCGGCCGCGTAGATGTCCTCCAGCGTGGCGGTGGCGGGCAGCACGTGCACCTCGATGCCGCGCTCGGCCATGCGGTGCGGGGTCATGCCCTTGATGCCGAGGTCCACGGCCGCGACGGTGAACCGCTTCTCGCCGACCGCGGGGACGACGTACGCCTCCTCGGTGGTGACCTCCTCGTAGAGGCTCGCGCCCTTCATCTCGGGGGCCTCCTGGACGCGCGCCAGCAGCGTGGCGTCGTCCCGGACGGCGTCCCCGCTGAAGATGCCGACGCGCATGGCGCCGCGCTCGCGCAGGTGCCGGGTGAGGGCGCGGGTGTCGATGCCGGAGATGCCGACGACGCCCTGGGCTGCGAGCTCGTCGTCCAGGGTGCGCCGGTGGCGCCAGCTGGAGGGCACGCGCGCGGGGTCGCGGACGACGTAGCCCGCGACCCAGATCCGCTTGCTCTCGGGGTCCTCGTCGTTGACGCCGGTGTTGCCGACGTGCGGGGCGGTCATCACGACGACCTGGCGGCGGTACGAGGGGTCGGTGAGGGTCTCCTGGTAGCCGGTCATGCCGGTGGAGAAGACCGCCTCGCCGAAGGTCTCCCCCACGGCCCCGTAGGCACGGCCGCGGAAGATCCGGCCGTCCTCCAGGACGAGTACGGCGGGAGTCTTCGCGACTCCCCTGGTGGAGGTCGTCATCGTGCGCCTTCCGTTTCCTTCTGCCCGGTCTTCTCGGTGTTTTCGGTGTTCTCGATCATCCGGTTGAGGGTCTCGACCCATTCGTTGTGCTCGGCCGCGTGGTCGGAGCGGAACCCGGAGTCGATCGGCTTGCCGCCGTGCTCCCACGTGACGACCAGCAGACCGCCCTCGGTGAGGACCTTGCCGGCGATGCCCTTGTCGAGCCGGGCCTCGCGCAGCGCGGCCACCGGGATGAAGAAGTCGGCCGCTCCGGGGCGTACGACGTCGATCCCCGCGTCCGTCAGCGTGAGCTCGACACGGCTGCGGGTGCCCAGGCCGTGGGCCACGATCCGGTCCAGCCACTGCCCGGCGGTGGTGGAGCCGTGGTAGCGGCCGCTCAGCTGCAGTTTCGCCTCGCCCGGGGCCTGGGGGGTCCCGGGCAGCTCCGGCAGGTCGCCCTGGAGGGTGCCGCGCCACTTCCAGCCCTCGCGCATCAGCCAGTAGACGAGGGCGACGAACAGGGCGAGGCCCACGAGCCAGCCGATGCGGGCGGCCCAGTCGGTCACTTCGGCCGACTTCTGTTCGGCGGCGAGTACGGCTGCCTCTGCGGCGGCCGACGAAATCAGAGATGTCACGTGAGCTTCCCGTCGACGAGCGTGGCCTTGCCCCGGAGCCAGGTGTGCGTGACACGGCCCGGCAGCTCACGGCCCTCGTACGGGGTGTTGCGGCTGCGCGAGGCGAAGCCCGCGGGGTCCACCGTTCCACGGTATGCCGTGTCGACCAGGGTGAGGTTGGCGGGCTCACCAGCCGAGACGGGACGGCCGTGGCCGGAGGCCTGTCCGATGCGTGCGGGTGTGGCGGACATGCGGTCGGCGACGCCGGCCCAGTCCAGCAGACCCGTGTCCACCATGGTCTCCTGGACCACTGACAACGCGGTCTCCAGGCCGACCATCCCCATGGCGGCCGCGGCCCACTCGCAGTCCTTGTCCTCGTGCGGGTGCGGGGCGTGGTCGGTGGCCACGATGTCGATCGTGCCGTCGGCGAGGGCCTCGCGCAGGGCCATGACGTCGCGCTCGGTGCGCAGCGGCGGGTTGACCTTGTAGATCGGGTCGTACGACCGCACCAGCTCGTCCGTGAGGAGCAGGTGGTGCGGGGTGACCTCGGCGGTGACGGCGATGGAGCGGGACTTGGCCCAGCGCACGATCTCCACGGACCCGGCGGTCGACAGGTGGCAGATGTGCACGCGGGAGCCGACGTGCTCGGCGAGCAGCACGTCCCGCGCGATGATCGACTCCTCGGCCACCGCGGGCCAGCCCCCGAGACCCAGCTCCGCGGAGACGACGCCCTCGTTCATCTGGGCGCCCTCGGTCAGCCGTGGCTCCTGCGCGTGCTGGGCGACGACACCGCCGAAGGCCTTCACGTACTCGAGCGCGCGGCGCATGATCACGGCGTCGTCCACGCACTTGCCGTCGTCGGAGAAGACGGTGACGCCGGCCGCGGACTCGTGCATGGCACCGAGCTCGGCGAGCTTCCTGCCCTCCAGGCCGACGGTGACGGCACCGATGGGCTGGACGTCGCAGTAGCCCGACTCCTGGCCGAGCCGCCAGACCTGCTCGACGACACCGGCGGTGTCGGCGACCGGGAAGGTGTTGGCCATGGCGAACACGGCGGTGTACCCGCCGGAGGCCGCCGCCCGCGTACCGGTCAGCACGGTCTCGGAGTCCTCGCGGCCCGGCTCGCGCAGGTGGGTGTGCAGGTCGACCAGGCCCGGCAGGAGGACCTTGCCGCCGGCCTCGACGACCTCCGCGCCCTCGGCGGACAGGTCCGTACCCACGGCCTCGATGGTTCCGCCGTCGATCAGCACGTCCTGCGGCTCGCCGCCGAGCACCTTCGCACCACGGATCAGGGTCTTGCTCATCTCTTCTACTTCTCCTCGGTGCCAGAAAAGGTGTGCGCGGAGCGCTCGTCGGAAGGGTGGTGGTGGGAGACGGGCGGGCGGGAATGGGTGACGGCGGGCTCGTTGCCGCCCAGCAGCAGGTACAGGACTGCCATACGGATGGAGACGCCGTTGGCGACCTGCTCGACGACCGTGCAGCGGTCGGAGTCGGCGACCTCGGCGGTGATCTCCATGCCGCGGACCATCGGCCCGGGGTGCATCACGATCGCGTGCTCGGGCATCCGCGCCATGCGCTCGCCGTCGAGGCCGTAGCGCCGGGAGTACTCGCGCTCGGTCGGGAAGAACGCCGCGTTCATGCGCTCCCGCTGGACGCGCAGCATCATCACCGCGTCCGACTTGGGCAGCACGGCGTCGAGGTCGTACGAGATCTCGCAGGGCCAGGCGCTCGCGCCGACCGGGATCAGGGTGGGCGGGGCGACGAGGGTGACCTCGGCGCCGAGGGTGTGCAGCAGGTCGACGTTGGAGCGGGCCACGCGGCTGTGCAGCACGTCACCGACGAGGGTGATGCGCCGGCCCGCGAGGTCCCGGCCGAGGCCGGTGTCCCGGCCGACGAGGCGGCGCCGCATGGTGAAGGCGTCGAGGAGCGCCTGGGTGGGGTGCTGGTGGGTGCCGTCACCGGCGTTGATCACGGCCGCGTCGATCCAGCCGGAGTTGGCCAGGCGGTACGGGGCCCCGGAGGCGCCGTGCCGGATGACCACGGCGTCGACGCCCATGGCCTCCAGGGTCTGGGCGGTGTCCTTCAGGGACTCGCCCTTGGACACGCTCGATCCCTTGGCGGTGAAGTTGATGACGTCCGCGGACAGCCGCTTCTCGGCGGCCTCGAAGGAGATCCGGGTGCGGGTCGAGTCCTCGAAGAAGAGGTTGACGACGGTGCGGCCGCGCAGGGTCGGCAGTTTCTTGATCGGCCGGTCGGCGACCCGGGCCATCTCCTCGGCGGTGTCGAGGATCAGGACGGCGTCGTCACGGGTGAGGTCGGCGGCCGAGATGAGATGACGCTGCATCTTTCAGGCTCCGTGGGGCGTTTCGGTTCAGGAGGCGAGGCCCCGCCGCGGGGGCACGGCCGGGCGGACGGGCGCGCGGGCGCACCGGACGGTCGTACGGCGTCGATCACGCCGGTACGCCGCGGTGCGGGCGCTGCGCGTCCTTACGGGGCCGGCTTGGCACCGAGCAGGACGGTGTCGCGGCCGTCCTCCTCGGAGAGCTGGACCTTGACCGTCTCCCGCAGCGAGGTGGGGAGGTTCTTGCCGACGTAGTCGGCGCGGATGGGCAGTTCGCGGTGGCCGCGGTCGACGAGGACGGCGAGCTGCACGGCGCGCGGGCGCCCCAGGTCGTTCAGCGCGTCGAGGGCGGCGCGGATGGTGCGGCCCGAGAAGAGCACGTCGTCGACGAGGACGACGAGCCGGCCGTCCAGGCCGTCACCGGGGATCTCGGTGCGGGCCAGCGCGCGCGGCGGCTGCATGCGCAGGTCGTCGCGGTACATGGTGATGTCGAGCGAGCCCACCGGGATCTCCCGCTCGGTGATCTGCTCCAGCTTGGCGGCGAGCCGGCGGGCGAGGAAGACGCCCCGGGTCGGGATGCCGAGGAGCACCACGTCGTCGGCGCCCTTGGCGCGCTCGACGATCTCGTGGGCGATGCGGGTCAGTACCCGCGCGATGTCGGGGCCCTCGAGAACGGGCCGCGCACCGGATGCCTGCGTGTCCAGCTTGTCCATACGAAACGGACCTCCTTCTCCGCCTCACGGGACGGACCTTAAAGGACGTCGGAATTGCGCCATCCACGGTAGCAGGGTCGAACAACCGCCCTGATCACCCCCCTGGGCCAACAGACAGCGGTTACCACGGAAGAGTCGGTCCGGACCATTCGGCTTGACGGGGAAGAGTCACGCTGCGTAACCTCACAGTGAGTCACCAGCCGCGCGGCGTCGCCGCACGATGACACAGTGTCCGGGAGCTATATGTCCAGCGAATACGCCAAACAGCTCGGGGCCAAGCTCCGGGCCATCCGCACCCAGCAGGGCCTTTCCCTCCACGGTGTCGAGGAGAAGTCCCAGGGACGGTGGAAGGCGGTCGTGGTCGGTTCGTACGAGCGCGGCGACCGCGCCGTGACCGTGCAGCGCCTTGCCGAGCTGGCGGACTTCTACGGGGTGCCGGTGCAGGAGCTGCTGCCGGGCACCACCCCCGGCGGGGCCGCCGAGCCGCCGCCGAAGCTCGTCCTGGACCTGGAGCGCCTGGCCCACGTGCCGGCCGAGAAGGCGGGCCCCCTGCAGCGGTACGCGGCGACGATCCAGTCGCAGCGCGGCGACTACAACGGCAAGGTGCTGTCGATCCGCCAGGACGACCTGCGCACCCTCGCCGTCATCTACGACCAGTCGCCCTCGGTCCTCACCGAGCAGCTGATCAGCTGGGGCGTCCTGGACGCGGACGCCCGCCGCGCCGTCGCCTCCCACGAGGAGGTCTGAGCCGCTCCGCGGACGGACCCAGCAGAAACGTGCCGCCGGGGTTGCGGGAACCGAGGGGTTCCGGTAGCCCCGGCGGTTCGCGTGTGCCCCTGGAACGGCGGAGGGCCCGCAGCAACTCTCGTGCTGCGGGCCCTCCGCCGTTCCAGGGGCACGGGGCCGGGAACTACTCGCGGCGCAAGGACGGCTTCAGGTCCTTCAGCCGCCCCAGCAGCCCGTTCACGAACGAGGGCGACTCGTCCGTCGAGAACTCCTTGGCCAGCTGCACCATCTCGTCCAGGACGACGGCGTCGGGCGTCTCGTCCACCCAGATCAGTTCGTAGGCGCCCAGACGCAGGATGTTGCGGTCGACGACCGGCATCCTGTCGAGCGTCCAGCCGACGGCGTACTGGGCGATGAGCTCGTCGATGCGCTCCGCGCGCTCGGCGTACCCCTCGACCAGCTGCATCGTGTACTCGCTCACCGGCGGCTGCCGGGTGTCCGACCGGGCGTGCCGCATCCAGTCCGCGAGGACCGTCAGGACGTCGGCCTGGCGCTGGTCGCCCTCGAAGAGGATCTGGAAGGCGCGCTTGCGGGCCGTGTTACGGGCAGCCACGGTTAGCTGTTCACCCGGCCGAGGTAGTCGCTCGTGCGGGTGTCGACCTTGATCTTCTCACCGGTGGTGATGAAGAGCGGCACCTGGATCTGGTGGCCGGTCTCCAGCGTGGCGGGCTTGGTGCCACCGGTGGAGCGGTCGCCCTGGACGCCCGGCTCGGTCTCCTGGATGACGAGCTCGACGGCGGCGGGCAGCTCGACGAAGAGCACCTCGCCCTCGTGCTGCGCGACGGTGGCCGTGAAGCCCTCGATCAGGAAGTTGGCGGCGTCGCCGACGGCCTTGCGGTCGACGTGCAGCTGGTCGTACGTCTCCATGTCCATGAAGACGAAGTAGTCGCCGTCCATGTAGGAGAACTGCATGTCGCGCTTGTCGACGGTGGCCGTTTCGACCTTGACGCCGGCGTTGAAGGTCTTGTCGACGACCTTGCCGGACAGCACGTTCTTCAGCTTGGTGCGCACGAAGGCCGGGCCCTTGCCGGGCTTGACGTGCTGGAACTCGACGACGGACCAGAGCTGGCCGCCTTCGAGCTTGAGCACCAGGCCGTTCTTGAGGTCGTTCGTGGAAGCCACGGTTGCGGAATCTCCTGGACTGACGTGGACGACCGGAAGACACGCGCTACAGCGCGAGCAGCTCCTTGGTCGTGATGGTGAGTAGCTCGGGTCCGCCGTCCGCCTCGGGGCGGACGACGAGCGTGTCATCGATCCGGACACCGCCCCGGCCCGGGAGGTGGACCCCCGGTTCGACGGTGACCGGCACGCAAGCGTCCAGTTTACCCATGGCCGTCGGAGCCAATTGAGGGTCCTCGACGATTTCGAGTCCCACCCCGTGGCCCATGAGCGGCGGCAGTCCCTCCGCGTACCCGGCCGAGTCCAGGACCTGCCGGGCCGCGCGGTCCACGTCCCGGTGGGTGACACCGGGCGCGAGGGCCTGCCGGCCGGCCCGCTGGGCGGCGAAGACCAGGTCGTACAGCTCGATCTGCCAGTCGGCGGGAGAGGTGCCGATCACGAAGGTGCGGCCGATCTCGCAGCGGTAGCCGCGGTAGGCGGCGCCCAGGCAGACGGAGAGGAAGTCGCCCTCCTCGACCCGCCGGTCGGTGGGGCGGTGACCACGGCGGCCCGCGTGCGGACCGGTGGCGACGGAGGTCGTGAAGGCCGGGCTGTCGGCGCCGTGGTCGACGAGACGGCGCTCCAGCTCCAGGGCGAGGTGGCGTTCGGTGCGGCCGACGAGGATCGACTCCAGCAGCTCCGCCAGCGCCTGGTCGGTGATCTCCGCCCCGATCCGCAGACAGGAGATCTCCTCCTCGTCCTTGACCACGCGCAGCTGCTCGACCGCGCCGCCGAGATCGGTCAGGCGCAGCCGGGGGGCCACCTGCCGCAGGGCACGGTGCCGGGCGACGGTGAGGTGGTGCTCCTCGACGGCGAGCGACTCGGCCCCCCGGGCCAGCGCGAGATCGGCTGCGGCGACCGCGGGGTCCCCTCCCGGGCCGGGCAGGTGCCGCACGCGCAGGATCTCGTCGGGCCGCCCGTCCTCGGGCCGCTCGCCGGGGGCGTCCCGGCACAGCAGCAGGTCCTCGTCCACGCCCAGCAGGAGGACGGCGTCCCGGGGCGCCGTTCCCGCGAGGTAGCGCACATTGGCCGGGCGGGTGACGAGCGCCGTCGCACTGCCGCCCGCGTTGCAGTGCTCCCGAAGCCGGGCCCGGCGGGTCCCGTACACCTCTGACATGGGCCGAGCCTATGAGCGGTGGCCGGAAACCGCCGGTCCGGTGGGCCGGACGGGCGGTGGGTCATCCGTACGGGCTGCGCCGGGGAGCGGCACACAGACGGCTGTTCTCCCCCGTCGTACGTACGGACGGCAGCGTGCCCTGCCGGGCCGGGCGCCGCTACCAGTTCGGCGGGCTGGCGATGGAGCGGGCCAGGACCTCGTCCAGGACGCGGGCCGTCGCGGGGACGTCCAGCTGGGAGTTGTCGATGATCGGGAGCCCGGAGCCGTACCAGCCGGCCATCCGGCCGTGGATGCGGGCGACCTCCTCGTCGCTGAGGCGGCGGTTGCCCGAGCGCTCGGCGTTGCGCTCCAGCACGATCTCCAGACCGGGCAGCAGCACGACCGGCAGCAGCCCCGGGCCGACGTGCCGTTTCCAGCCACCGAGCCCGATGACCGGGCGGTCGGGGAAGACGGCGTCGTCGAGGATGCAGGAGATGCCGTTGGCCAGGAAGTTGCGGGCGGCGAAGCCGCAGGTGCGGCGGGCGAGACGATACTGCGCCTCGCTGTTGTCGTTCCACCCGGTCTGCGGGTCGGCGAAGCCCGAGCGCACCCACTCCCGTACGTCGTCCAGGCTGATGTGGGCCGTCGGGACGCGGCGGTGGTCCGCCCAGTACTTGGCGACGCTCGTCTTGCCCGCGCCCGCCGGGCCGATGAGCAGGACCGCGAGCGTGGTGGTGGTCGCGTCGGGCACTCCCGACGCGGGCGGTGCGCTCGGCACGCCGACGGGGCCGCCCGGCGGGAGCCGCACGTGCCCGGTGGTGTCCCGGGCCGGCGGCATGGACCCGTGGTGGGGCGCCGCCTGGTGGGGCGGGCCTTGATGCGGGTGCGGATGCGGATGCGGATGCGGTGGAGCCTGGTGCCCCGGGGGCTGGTGCGGTGGAGGCTGGTGCGCGGAGGGCTGGTGCGCGGGCTGCTGGTGGGGCGGGGCCTGGCCCGGCGGCACCTGCGGGGCGCCGGGCGGCGGGACCGGCGCACCGGCGA
>NZ_JAVRHI010000254.1:0-4421 GCF_034105845.1 Streptomyces sp. CRN 30
CCGCGGCCGGGGCAGCGGTGCCGGCCGCGGCCGCCACGCCGACTCCGCCCACGACCGAGGCGCCCACGCCGACGGCCACCGCGGCCGTGCGCAGACGGAGCAGGGACGTACGGGACAGGCGGGAGCGGACACGCTTCGACATCTGAGAACCTCACGGGGTGGGGGCGGACGGCATCGGCCGGAGGCGGTGCCTCCGGCGGACACGGCGTCCGGGGACTGACACGTCCGGCGCGTCGTCGCCTGCCGAACGGACATGTCCCTTGGTACCGGGGGGTCCCCTTCGTGACAAGAAGTGTGACCTACGAAGAAAACTCGTACTTCGTCGCATATCCCCGGGAGAAATTACCTTTGCCCCGACTTTGCATGCCACTATTCCTGCTAGTAACGGGCATATCCCCTGTGCGCCATGTCACCGGCGCCCGGCTCCCGCGAACCGTGGAACGTGACGTGGGCTACTCCCTCCGCAGCGCCTCCCTCCCGGTCGGACCTCCGTGTTCCGTACGCTTCTGTCCGCACGGTCGGCCGGGCCCTCGGGGGGAGCACATGGAAGCAGCGGCGATGGGCGTGAAACTGGCGTCCAGCCTGATGACACCACTGGTGAAGAGACTCTTCGTGACGGACGGGCCGGGAGCGGGGCTCGTCGACCGACCGGTGCGCGTCCGCGAGTTCGTCTCGTTCCGTGGGGAGAAGCGGACGCTGGCCGAGAAGGAACTCACCAGGATCGCGACCGAGCTGGTCCGGCGCGCACTCAAGGCCGGCGGCGAACGGCCGGTGCGCGACGACGAGGAGAGCGCCGTCGCGCACGCCCTCGCCACCACCCTGTACGCCCTGGGCGACCTCGACATGACCGACGTACAGGCCGTGCAGCTGGGCCGGCAGGACCTCGCCTCGCGCCTGCGCGCGGCGAGCGGCACCCCGGACCGCCACCTCTCCCTCGACGCGACCCTCTTCTACCAGCGCCTCCTCGACACGGCCTGCCTGCACATCCTGCACTTCTTCACCCAGCGGTCGGCCTTCGTCCCCCGCACGCTGATGGAGCAGACCCACCGGCAGGCCGAACTGATCGCGAAGGTCGACGAGCTGATCGCCCGGACGCCTCCCGCCGGCAGCACCGACACCGCCTTCGAACAGCGCTACCTGGCGTACGTGGCCACGAGACACAGCCACCTCACGATCTACGGCATCGACCTGGTCGACTCCCCGGAGCGCTGGCCCCTCGACGCCGCCTACCTGAGCCTGACGGCCCTGTGTCCGGCGGAGGAGGACGACGACCCGCACGGCCCGGGTGGTGCGCATGTCACGTCCACGAGCCTGCCCGCCGACCAGATCCTGACCGGCCACGACCGGGTGCTGCTGCGCGGAGCCGCCGGCTCCGGCAAGACCACGCTCGTGCAGTGGCTCGCGGTGACGGCGGCCCGCGGCGAGCGCGGGGACCGCGTCCCGTTCGTCCTGCCCCTCCGCACGCTCGTCCGCCGCCTGGGCGGTCTTCCCTCACCCGAGGCCTTCCTCGCCGCCGTACGCGTCCCCTTCCACGCCACCCAGCCCGACGGCTGGGCGGACCGCGTCCTCACCGCCGGACGCGGACTCCTCCTGGTCGACGGCATCGACGAGGTGCCCGAGCGGGACCGCGACCGCACCCGGCGCTGGCTGCGCGACCTGCTGGACGTCTATCCCGGCAACCAGTGGCTCGTCACCTCACGGCCCTCGGCCGTCCGCGCGGACTGGCTCGCCCCGGACGGCTTCACCGAGCTGGCCCTCTCCCCGATGAGCCGTGACGACGTGGCCGCGTTCATCGCCCGCTGGCACACGGCGGCCCGTCTCGGCGCGCCCGACACCGACCGCCTCGACGGCTACGAACGCTCCCTGCTGGAGGCCGTCCGCACCAAGGCCGACCTGGGCCGTCTCGCCACCAACCCGCTGATGTGCGGGCTGATCTGCGCCCTCCACCGGGACCGGCGCGGCTACCTCCCGCACGGCAGACCCGAGTTGTACGACGCGGCCCTGTCCATGCTGCTCGCGCGCCGCGACGAGGAGCGCGACATGTTCCAGGAGCGCGGCGAGGACGACGTGCACCTCACCGAGCTCCCCCAGATCCAGCTGCTCCAGCGCCTCGCGTACTGGCTCATCCGCAACAACCAGTCCGAGATGGACCGTGACCGCGCCCTGCGCGTCGTGGCCGAGGTCCTGCCCGCTCTGCCGGCCGCCGCCGCCCAGGGCGACGCGGAGCGCATCCTGCGGCACCTCCTGGTCCGCAGCGGACTGCTCCGCGAACCCGCCGAAGGAACGGTGATGTTCGTGCACCGCACCTTCCAGGACTACCTGGGCGCCAAGGCCGCCGTGGAGGACGGCGACTTCGGCCTGCTCGTACGGAACGCCGTGGACGAGCAGTGGGCGGACGTGATCCGGATGGCGGTCGCCCACGCCCGGCCGCGGGAGCGGGCCGCGCTGCTGGACGACATGAGCGGCTTCGCCGGGCGGCTGGACGGAGCGGCCGGGGCACGGGTGCGGCTCCTGGCGCTGGCCTGCCTGGAGCACGCCACGCAGCTCGACCCGGCGGTGCGAGCCGCCGTGGAGCGGGGCGCTGCCCCGCTGATCCCGCCGCGCACGGTCGAGGAGGCCCGGCTGCTGGCCGCCTGCGGGCCGCTGGTGCTGGAGCTGCTGCCCGGGCCGGAAGGGCTGACGGACGCGGAGGCGCGGGCGGTGGTGGTGACGGCGTCGCTGATCGGCACGGACGCCGCCGTCCCGGTGCTCGCCCGCTTCCGCTCGCACCCGTACCTGGCCGTACGGGCCCAGCTCACCTGGTCGTGGCGCCGGTTTGACACCCGGCGGTACGCCGAGGAGGTCGTCGCGCACCTTTCCGAGGACGAGCTCTACTTCACCGCCGGCTCGGCCGAGCAGCTGCGGATCCTGCGGGAGCTCGGCGGCCGGTCGCGCATCCAGCTCTCCGGCGACATCCACGCGGCCGACATCCGCGCCGGCCTCCTGCCCGGGCAGGTGCGGGAGCTGGTGGTACGCGACAACCAGGCCCTGGACGACCTGGGCTTCCTGTCGGAGCAGGACCAAATCACCTATCTCGACCTGGACGGCAGCCCTCGGGTGGAGGATCTGGCACCGCTCGCCGGGCTCCCGCTCAGCTGGCTGCACCTGAACCACCTCGACGGCCTGGAACGTCCGGGCGTGCTCCACTGCCTCGCGGCTTCGGCGACCCTGAGGATGCTGGACGTCGGCGTCCCGTTGTGCGCCGAGACCGTCGACGCGGCACTGCCCCCGGGACTGCCGCTGGAGTACCTGCGCTTCACCCGCCGGGCGCTGCTGCACACCGGCCTGCGGGGCCTGAGCCGTCTGGAGTCGGTGCGGACCCTGAGCCTCGCCAAGTTGCCGAAGAGGCTCACCGCCGAGGACTTCGCGGAGGTCACCCGGCTCCCGGCCCTGGAGTACCTGCGCGTCAACTGGGAGGCGACCGGCTGGGAGGCCGCTCCCGTGCTGCCGGGGGTCACCCACCTGCGGCTCAACGCGTTCACCGGCGCCGAGGACCTGTCGAGGGTGCCCGAGCTGTTCCCGAACCTGCGGACGGTCGACATCCGCCTCGCCCCGGAGACGGCGGTCGTCCCGGAACACGTCCTCGCTCTCCTCCCGAACGCTCCCGTCGTGGAGGAAGCAGCCGTCAACGTGCTCTGAGCGCCTGTGGACGGCCGTCCGGAAGGCCGTCCGGCAGAAGCGGAGAAAAGGGGGTGCCCCAGGACCGAAGTCCCGGGGCACCCCCTACCGCTCAGGCCGAGCGCGGCGCTTACGCGTCCTTGCTCAGGTTCGGGCCCGCGCCGCCCGCCGCCTGCTCGATCGGCGGGACGTCGGGGAGCGCGGCCTTCTCCTCACCCCGGAAGGTGAAGGTCTTGGCCTCGCCCTCGCCCTCGGTGTCCACGACCACGATGTGGCCCGGACGCAGCTCGCCGAAGAGGATCTTCTCCGAGAGGGTGTCCTCGACCTCGCGCTGGATCGTGCGGCGCAGCGGCCGGGCGCCCAGCACCGGGTCGTAGCCCTTCTTGGAGAGCAGCTCCTTGGCGGACTGGGAGAGCTCGATGCCCATGTCCCGGTCCTTCAGGCGCTCGTCCACCTTGCCGATCATCAGGTCGACGATCGCGAGGATGTCGTCCTGGGTGAGCTGCGGGAAGACGACCACGTCGTCGACGCGGTTGAGGAACTCGGGCCGGAAGTGCTGCTTGAGCTCGTCCGAGACCTTGTTCTTCATGCGCTCGTAGTTGGTCTTCTTGTCGCCCGAGGCCGCGAAGCCCAGGTTGAAGCCCTTGGAGATGTCCCGGGTGCCGAGGTTGGTCGTCATGATGATGACCGTGTTCTTGAAGTCCACGACCCGGCCCTGGGAGTCGGTCAGGCGACCGTCCTCCAGGATCTGCAGCAGCGAGTTG
>NZ_JAVRHI010000255.1:0-6696 GCF_034105845.1 Streptomyces sp. CRN 30
ACCGCGCTCGCCGCCGCCGACAACGGCGACCGGCGGGCGGCACTGCGCGCGGCCCGCGAGGAGTGGTCGCGCCGGCACACCGTGCACACCGCCGACGCCCTGGGCTGGGCGCTGTACGTCAACGGCCGCGCCGAGGAGGCGTTGCCGTACGCCCGCCGGGCCGGCGCCACCGGGTACCGCGACGCGGCGTTCCTCTACCACCGGGGCATGATCGAGCGCGCGGCCGGCCGGGCGGACGCCGGGCGGAAGTCGCTGGAGGCGGCCCTGGACCTGAACCCGGGCTTCTCCCCCACCGGTGCCCGCGCGGCCCGCCGGGCTCTGGAGGGCGGCCGATGAACGTCCGCCGCCTCCTCGCCACCGGCGCCGCGGGTCTCGCGGCCGTCTGCGGGCTCACCCTGTTCTCGGCCCCGGCCGCGAGCGCCCACCCGCTGGGCAACTTCACCGTCAACCACTACGACGGTCTGGTCGCCGCCCCCGGCCTGCTCCGCGTCGACCACGTCGAGGATCTCGCCGAGATCCCGGCGACGCAGGCGAAATCCGACGTGGAGCGCCTGGGACTGGCCGGCTGGGCCCGGCAGCGCTGCGACCGGGCCGCCGAGGGCAGCCGGCTCACCGTGGACGGCCGGGCGGTGCCGCTCACCGCCGGGCCCGGCACCGCGCGGGTGCGTCCGGGGCAGGCCGGTCTCGACACCCTCCGGGTGGAGTGCCGGTTCACCGCGCCGCTGCCGCGCGACACGTCGGCGGCGATCGGCTTCCGGGCCGCCGGGGTGGCCTCCGACCCCGGCTGGCGGGAGATCACCGCGCGCGGCGACCGGACGACGCTCACGGCGTCGGACGTCCCGGAGACGTCCCGCTCCCGCGAACTGACGGCCTATCCGAAGGGCTCGCTCAACACGCCGCCCCGGGACGCCACCGCGTCCCTGCGGGTGCGGCCCGGCGGTGCGGCGCTGGCCGAGGAGCGGCAGGAGGCGCCCGGGGCGGGGGTGCTGCCGCGCGGCGCCGACCGGTTCACCGAGGCGCTGGACTCGCTCGTCGCCCGCCGCGACCTGACCGTCGGCTTCGCCGCCCTCGCCCTGCTGGTCGCCGCCGTGCTCGGCGCCGGGCACGCGCTCGCGCCTGGCCACGGCAAGACGCTCATGGCGGCGACGGCGGCGGCCCGCGGCACCCGGGCCCGCCTCCGGGACGTCCTGCCGCTCGCCGCGTCGGTGACGGTCACCCACACCCTGGGCGTCGTCGCCCTCGGCCTGCTGATCACCGCGGGCTCGGCGGCGACCCCGTCGGTGATCGCCTGGCTGGGCATCGCGAGCGGGGCACTGGTGACGCTGGCGGGGGCGAACCTGGTTCGCCGGGCGGTGCGGTCACGACGGACGGGGCATGGCCACACCCACGCCCACGGTCACGGTCACCATCACGTGCACGACCACAAGCACGAGCACGAGAACGAGCACGGACAAGACCACGGCCATGACCACGACCACGACCACGACCACGGCCATGACCATGACCATGACCACGGCCATGACCATGACCACGGTCAGGACCCCGCGCATGCCCCCGCCCTCGTCCACACCCACGGCGGGCACACGCACTCCCACGCCACCGCGCCCACCCTCCGCGGCACGATCCTGCTCGGGTTCGCCGGGGGGCTGGTGCCGAGTCCGTCGGCCGTCGTCGTGCTGGTCGGGGCCGCGGCGCTCGGCAAGGCGTGGTTCGGGCTGCTGCTGGTCGTGGCGTACGGGGCGGGACTCGCCGTCACCCTCACCGCGGCGGGCTTTGCCGTCGTCCGGTTCGGCGGCGGCATGGCGCGGGCGCTGGCCCGGCGTCCCCGCTGGAACGGGGGGCGGACGGTCGCCCTCGTCCGACGGAGCGTCCCGCTGGGTTCGGCCTGCGTCGTGGTGGCCCTGGGGGCCGGATTGGTGCTGAAGGGGGCGGCAACAGCCCTTGGCTGAGCTACTTTTGTGGGGGAATCACGCGAGACGTCGGAGGGGGCGCCGGTGTTCGAGGAACCCGGTGGTGAGCGTGTGATCGCGGGCCGCTACCGTCTCCTGTCCCCCCTCGGCGAGGGCGGGATGGGCACCGTGTGGCAGGCCCGCGACGAGGTGCTGCGCCGCGAGGTCGCCGTCAAGGAGGTGCGCGCGCCCGCCGGTCTGCCGGCCGCGGACGTGACGCGGATGTACACCCGGCTGGAGCGGGAGGCGTGGGCCGCGGCCCGCGTCACCCATCCCAACGTGGTCACCGTGTACGACGTGGCGACCGACGACGGCCGGCCCTGGATCGTGATGGAGCTGGTGCGCGGCCTGTCCATGGCCGACGTGCTGGACGCCGAGGGGTCGATGGATCCCCGGCGGGCGGCGGGGATCGGCGCAGAGGTGCTGGCCGCGCTGCGGGCCGCGCACGCGGCGGGTGTGCTGCACCGGGACGTGAAGCCGGGCAACGTGCTGCTGGCCGACGACGGCCGGGTGGTCCTCACCGACTTCGGGATCGCCGTCGTGGAGGGGAGTTCCGCGCTGACGATGACCGGGGAGGTCATCGGCTCCCCGGAGTTCCTGGCGCCGGAGCGGGCGCTGGGCCGTACGCCGGGCCCCGAGTCCGACCTGTGGTCGCTGGGCGTGCTGCTGTACGCGGCGGTGGAGGGTTTCTCGCCGTTCCGGCAGAACACCCCGCTGAGCACGTTGCGGGCCATCGTGGACGAGGAGTTGCCGCCGCCCCGCAGGGCCGGTCCGCTGGCGCCGGTCATCGAGGGGCTGCTGCGCAAGGACCCGGCGGAGCGGCTGTCCGCCGAGCGGGCCCAGCAGGATCTGCGGGTGATCGCGGCGGGCGGCCTGCCGGGCACGGCGACGGTGCCGGTCCCGCCGTACGCGCCGACGGTCGCGGAGCCCGCGGGGTTCGGGGCGCCGACGGCCGGGACGCCCGCGGCCGGGGCCACGGCCACGGCCGGGACGCCGGACCGCAACCGCCGCGCGGCCGTCGCGCTGGCCGCCGGGCTCGCCGTGCTCCTGCTGGCGCTGGCGGGGCTGGCGTACGCGCTGCTCGGCCGGGACGGCGACGACGACGGAAAGGACGGCACCGCCGGCGGCGGCGCCCGGACCAGTACGTCGGCGCCGCAGAGCGAGGACACCGGCGGCGAACCCACCCGGACGGGCGGCGGGGGCGGGGGCGGCAACGACGACGACGGTGACGGGAACGGCGGTGGCGGCGAGGAGAGTTCGCCCCAGCCCGAGCAGTCGGTAGAGGTGTCCGTGGCGGGCTCGCGCACCGAGTACGCGGGGTCCTGCCCGCCGGACCGGGGCGAGGCCCCGGCGTTCACGGCGACGTTCCGGGTGGAGCGGCTGCCGGCGAAGGTCGTCTACCGCTGGGTGACCCCGGACGGGGTGCTGTCCGGGCAGGACTGGCGGACGCTGTCGTTCCCGGCGGACGGCGGTCGCGAGCAGCAGGACTCGGTGGTGGTGACGACGTACGAGGAGAGCGGCACGGTCGAGAGCGAACTGGGCGTCGAGGTGAAGGACCCGGTGGACGCCACCTCGAACTCGGTGCCGTTCTCGGTGACGTGCGAGGGGGAGACCCCGACGGACGGGACCTCCCCCTCGTCTTCCACTTCCCCGTACTCGCCCTGACGGGAGGGTCTCCCCGCCGGGCCGCCGGGTCAGGCCGCGCTGTTCAGGGCCGGCAGGTAGCCGCCCGACTGCCCGGCGGCCGTCGGGTGGTAGGACTCGCCGATGTTCAGCAGGTTGACGCTGTGCAGCCAGGAGCTGCCGGAGCAGATCTCGTGGCCGGAGAAGGTAGTACGGACGTCGGCGAAGGTGAAGCCGTAGGCGGCGGCGCGCTGGGCGACCTTGGTGTTCAGGGCGTCGGAGGCGTCGTTGATCGCCTTCCGCTTGGTCTCGGACAGGCCGAGGCAGGTGGTGCCCAGCTGGTAGAAGCGGGGATAGCCGAGGACCACGACGTGAGCGTTGGGGGCCTTGCTGCGGATCGCCGAGTACACGCCGTTGAGGTTGCCGGGCAGCGTGGAGTCGACGTAGGCCCGCGCGGTGGCGATGCGCGAGAGGCAGTTGGCCTCGGACTGGAGCACACAGGTCGTCATGACGTCGGCGAAGCCCGCGTCGTTGCCGCCGACGCTGATCGAGACCAGGCCGGTGGCGGAGCCGAGGGGGCCCAGCTGTCCGGCGAGAACATCACTCGAACGGGCGCCGGAGCAGGCGGTGAAGTCGAAGGAGGAGGGGGAGTTGGCGGTGGCCCAGAGCTGCGGGTACGCCTTGGTGCTGCGCTTGCAGTCGCCGCTCTCGGAGGTGTAGCTGCCGGCCCCCACCCCGGAGGAGTAGGAGTCGCCGAGCGCGACATAGCCGGTGGCGGCGGCGGAATCGGCCGCCTGCGCGGTGGCGGCCCCGGTCAGGGTCGCGCAGGCGGCGAGGAGGAGTGAACTCAGGTATCCGACAAGTCGGGAACGTCTCATGGAACCTCCTTTAGCAGGTTCTCTGCTTGAACAGTGGTAACAGCTACGCGTGTTGACCGGAAGTGCTCATGCCAAATTTCACGTGAACGTGGACACCGGCGGGCCGCCGCGGGACCGGCGGGAACACCGAGGCCGTCTTGACCGGCTGCGGTGACTGCGCGACATTGAGGCCGCAAAACAACGAAAACGTGAGGGCTCGTTCCAGGTCTTGCCATACGGGTTCAATCGTCAATACCGTCATACATCTCACCCGCACCGGATCGTCAGCAAGCGGCTCTAGGGGAGGGCTCAAGACCGCGACGGACCGGGGTGGGGCGCGGTAGGGGGGTGCCGTGCTCGGTGACCGCACCATCAACCGGGCCGGTCGTGCCGCGCGGTCGGCTGCCGTTTTCCGCGGTCGGCCAGTTTCGCCAGCTCACCGGTGCGCACGGAGCGTCAGCGCTGCCGTGCCGTGGGTGAGACCAACCCCCCTTTCGAACCGGACACGATGCCGGACCGCCCCTGGGGCGGGCGGTCCGCCGGACGAGAGGGACCAGACTCATGAGCTCAGTTCTGCAGCCGCCGGCCACCGGCAAGGACCCGGCGGGGACGACGTACCGGCCCGTCTCCTCGCATCTGGCGATAGCTCCGCCGGTGAGCGTGGTGATACCGGCGATGAACGAGGCGGAGAACCTGCCGTACGTCTTCAAGACGCTGCCCGACTGGATCCACGAGGTCGTGCTGGTGGACGGCAACTCCACGGACGACACCGTCGCGGTCGCGCGGGAGCTGTGGCCGGACGTCAAGGTCGTGGAGCAGCGCGGCAAGGGCAAGGGGGACGCGCTGATCACCGGTTTCAAGGCGTGCACCGGTGACATCATCGTGATGGTCGACGCGGACGGCTCGGCCGACGGCCAGGAGATCGTGTCGTACGTGTCCGCGCTCGTCTCGGGCGCCGACTTCGCCAAGGGCTCCCGCTTCGCCAACGGCGGCGGCACCGACGACATGACCTTCATCCGCAAGATGGGCAACGCCGCGCTGTGCTCGGTCGTCAACCGCAAGTTCGGCGCGCGCTACACCGACCTGTGCTACGGCTACAACGCGTTCTGGCGGCACTGCCTGGACAAGATCGAGCTGGACTGCACGGGGTTCGAGGTCGAGACCCTGATGAACATCCGGGTCGTCAAGGCCGGCCTGAAGGTCCAGGAGATCCCCAGCCACGAGTACCTGCGCATCCACGGCGCGAGCAACCTGCGCGCGGTGCGGGACGGACTGCGGGTGCTGAGAGTCATCCTGGAGGAGCGCTCCAACCGGCGTGCGCTGCGCGGCAGCCGCCCGCAGTCGCCGGTGCTGGGGAGCACGGTCCGGGGGAAGGTGTCTTGAGCGCACCGCGCACCTCACCCGACATCCCCATCTCCGTGGTGATCTGCGCGTACACCGAGGACCGCTGGGAGGACATCCTCGCGGCGGTCTCCTCGGTGCGGGCGCAGTCCCGCCCGGCCCTGGAGACGCTGCTGGTCGTCGACCACAACGCGACGCTGCGGGACCGGCTGGCCAAGGAGTACAAGGAGACACCGGACGTCCGGGTGCTCGCCAACGCGGGTCCGCGCGGGCTGTCCGCCGGGCGCAACACCGGGATCGCCGCCGCGCGCGGCGAGGTGATCGCCTTCCTCGACGACGACGCCGTGGCCGAGCGGGACTGGCTCGCGTACTTCGCCGCCGCGTACGCCGATCCGCGCGTCATGGCGGTCGGCGGGCGCACGGTGCCCGTCTGGGCGTCGGGGCGCCGGCCCGTGTGGTTCCCGGAGGAGTTCGACTGGGTGGTGGGCTGCACGTACCGCGGCCTGCCGCCCGGCCGGGTCCGGGTGCGCAACGTGCTCGGCGGCAACGCGTCGTTCCGCCGGGAGGCGTTCGACGCGGCGGGCGGGTTCGCCACCGGGATCGGACGCGACGGCGACAAGCGGCCGCTGGGCTGCGAGGAGACGGAACTGTGCATCCGGCTCACCCGGGCCCGGCCGGACGCCGTCCTGCTGATCGACGACCGCGCGGTCATCCATCACCGGGTGCCCGCGCCGCGCGAGCACTTCGCCTACTTCCGTACCCGCGCCTACGCCGAGGGCCTGTCCAAGGCGCTGGTGGCGCGCAGCGTCGGCACGGAGAAGGGCCTGGAGTCGGAGCGCCGGTACGCCTCACGGGTGCTGCCCGCCGGGGTGGCCCGCGGCCTGCGGGACGCGGCGCTGGCCCGGCCGGGCGGCGCGGGCCGGGCC
>NZ_JAVRHI010000256.1:0-19173 GCF_034105845.1 Streptomyces sp. CRN 30
GCCCAGGCGGGCCTGCCGCTCTCGCTGCACGCGGTGCGCCGCATCGCGGCCGCCGCCCGGCCACTGCCCACGCCCTGGCCCGCGGAGGCCCGCGAGCAGCTGGTCACCCTGCTCGGCTCGGGCCGGCCCACCGTGGACGTCTGGGAGGCGCTGGAGGCCGAGGGTCTGATCACCCGGCTGCTGCCCGACTGGGAACGGGTGCGCTGCCGCCCCCAGCGCAACGCCGTGCACCTGTGGACCGTCGACCGCCACCTCATCGAGACCGCGGTACGGGCCTCCGAGTTCACCCGCCGCGTCCACCGCCCCGACCTCCTCCTGGTCGCGGCCCTGCTGCACGACATCGGCAAAGGCTGGCCCGGCGACCACTCCGTCGCCGGCGAGATCATCGTCAAGGACGCGGCCGCCCGGATCGGTTTCGACCGCGAGGACGTGAGCGTGCTCGCCACGCTCGTCCGCCACCACCTGCTGCTCGTGGAGACGGCCACCCGCCGGGACCTGGACGACCCGGCGACGGTCCGCTCCGTCGCCGAGGCGGTCGGCTCCCCGGGCACCCTGGAACTGCTGCACGCCCTGACCGAGGCGGACGCGCTGGCCACCGGGCCCGCGGCCTGGTCCTCCTGGCGCGCCTCGCTCGTCGCCGACCTGGTGAAACGGGTCGCGGCCATGCTCTCGGGCGACGCTCCCGAGGAGCCGCGGGCCGCAGCGCCTTCTACGGCCGAGCAGGAACGGCTCGCCATGGAGGCGTTCCGCACGGGCGGTCCCGTACTGGCCCTGCACGCCCGCAGGGAGCCGCCGGGGGAGCGTGAGGAGGAACAGCCGGGCGGGCCCGAGCCCCTCGGGGTCGAACTGCTCATCGCGGTACCGGACCAGCCCGGCGTACTGCCCGCGGTGGCCGGTGTCCTGGCCGTGCACCGGCTCACCGTCCGCACGGCCGAACTGCGGGCCCTGGACCTGCCGGACGGCGTCGAGGGATCCGTACTGCTGCTGAACTGGCGCGTGGCGGCGGAGTACGGCTCCCTGCCGCAGGCCGCCCGGCTCCGCGCGGACCTGGTGCGGGCCCTGGACGGCTCGCTGGACATCGCCGGGCGCCTGGCCGAGCGCGACGCGGCCTATCCGCGGCGCCGGGGCGTCGTGGCCCCGCCGCCCCGGGTGACGGTCGCCCCGGCCGCCTCCCGGCACGCCACGGTCATCGAGGTCCGCGCCCAGGACCGGCCCGGGCTGCTGCACCGCATCGGGCGGGCACTGGAGGAGGCGGACGTACGGGTGCGCAGCGCCCATGTGTCGACGCTGGGCGCGAACGCGGTGGACGCCTTCTACGTCACCGGGGACGAGGGGGTGCCGCTGCCGGGGGAGGAGGCGGCCTCGGTGGCGCGGAAGCTGGAGGAGATGTTGCGGGGGTGACGTGCGCGGCCCCCCCCTGAACGGCCCGGAGGTCCCGTGGAGATGACTCCGGGCTTCCCGGCCCCCTCCCGCTGTGCCCGGCGGGCGGGGACGAATCGCTTGCGGGGCCGGATACCCTGGAGGGCAGCCCGAAACGCCCCCGACTCCTGAGGACCGACGTCGCCGTGTTCGATACCCTCTCCGATCGCCTTTCAGCGACTTTCAAGAACCTGCGCGGCAAGGGCAGGCTCAGTGAGGCGGACATCGACGCCACGGCACGCGAGATCCGTATCGCGCTGCTCGAAGCCGACGTCGCCCTCCCGGTGGTCCGCGCGTTCATCAAGAGCGTGAAGGAGCGGGCCCTCGGGGCCGAGGTCTCCAAGGCCCTCAACCCCGCCCAGCAGGTCCTCAAGATCGTCAACGAGGAACTGGTCACCATCCTCGGCGGTGAGACCCGCCGGCTGCGCTTCGCCAAGCAGCCCCCGACCGTGATCATGCTCGCGGGTCTGCAGGGTGCGGGTAAGACCACCCTCGCGGGCAAGCTCGGCAAGTGGCTCCAGGGGCAGGGCCACTCGCCGCTGCTGGTCGCCGCCGACCTCCAGCGCCCCAACGCGGTCAACCAGCTCAGCGTGGTCGCCGAGCGCGCGGGCGTCGCGGTGTACGCGCCGGAGCCGGGCAACGGCGTCGGCGACCCGGTCAAGGTCGCCAAGGACTCCGTGGAGCACGCGAAGTCCCGGGTGCACGACATCGTCATCGTGGACACCGCCGGCCGCCTCGGCATCGACCAGGAGCTGATGCAGCAGGCCGCGGACATCCGCGACGCGGTCTCGCCCGACGAGATCCTGTTCGTCGTCGACGCGATGATCGGTCAGGACGCGGTCAACACGGCCGAGGCCTTCCGCGACGGCGTCGGCTTCGACGGTGTGGTGCTGTCCAAGCTCGACGGTGACGCCCGCGGTGGCGCCGCCCTGTCGATCGCGTCGGTCACCGGCAAGCCGATCATGTTCGCGTCGAACGGCGAGAAGCTCGACGACTTCGACGCCTTCCACCCTGACCGGATGGCCTCCCGCATCCTCGACATGGGTGACCTGCTCACCCTGATCGAGCAGGCGGAGAAGACGTTCAGCCAGGAAGAGGCCGAGAAGATGGCCTCCAAGCTGGCGTCCAAGAAGGGCCAGGACTTCACCCTGGACGACTTCCTGGCCCAGATGGAGCAGGTCAGGAAGATGGGCTCCATCTCCAAGCTGCTCGGCATGCTGCCGGGGATGGGCCAGATCAAGGACCAGATCAACGACATCGACGAGCGGGACGTCGACCGGACGGCCGCCATCATCAAGTCGATGACCCCGGGCGAGCGCCAGGACCCGACCATCATCAACGGCTCGCGGCGGGCGCGTATCGCCAAGGGTTCCGGTGTCGAGGTCAGTGCCGTGAAGGGCCTGGTGGAGCGGTTCTTCGAGGCCCGCAAGATGATGTCCCGCATGGCGCAGGGCGGCGGCATGCCGGGGATGCCCGGGATGCCGGGCATGGGCGGTGGTGCTGGCCGCACCAAGAAGCAGCCGAAGAAGGCCAAGGGCAAGCAGCGCTCCGGCAACCCGATGAAGCGCAAGCAGCAGGAGCAGGACGAGGCCGCCCGCCGTGCCGCCGCCGCGCAGGGCGGCGCCCCGGGCGGCGCGTTCGGCCTGCCGGGCCAGCAGGGCGGCCAGGACTTCGAACTGCCGGACGAGTTCAAGAAGTTCATGGGCTGACGGGCGCCGGGTCGACGGCCGCGAGTCTCGCACACGTACGACGCCGGGGGCACCCCCGGCGCCGTACCTCACGTGTCGCGCCGTGCGCGTCCCGGTACGGGCTGCCGGGACGGCCCGGTGGCGCGACGCGTGGCGGAACCCGGCCCCGGCGCCGGGGGGCGCCCCGGGCGGAGGCCGGGGAGGCCGTGTGCGCGGGTGCCCCTCAGCGGGTCCGCGCGATCAGGTACCGGAAGACGTTCGGCATCCACACCGTGCCGTCGGGCCGCTTGTGGGCGTGCAGGGCCTCGGTCAGCTCCTTGTCGACCTGGGCCTGGTCGGTGGCCGTGACGGCCGCGTCGAACAGTCCCGTGGACAGCAGTCCCCGTACCGCGCTGTCCACGTCCGCGTAGCCGAAGGGGCACGCCACCCGCCCCGAGCCGTCGGGGCGCAGTCCGGCGCGCTGGGCGACCTCCTCCAGGTCGTCCCGCAGGGCGGGCCGCCAACTCCCCGCGCTCCGCAGCGGTTCGGACAGTTTCGTGGCGACGCGGAGCACCGACGAGGCGACGCACCGCTCCGGCGGACCCCAGCCCACCAGCACCACCGGCGTGCCGTGACCGGCGAGCGGGGCCGCCGCGGCGAGCGCCTCGCCCAGCCCCTCGGAGTCGCCGGCCACACAGCCGATCGGCTCGAAGGCGGTCACGAGGTTGTACGGGCGTTCGCCGGGGGCACCGGCCAGGTTTTCCAGGGCGCCGTCGAAGACGCGGCAGTCGGCACGCGCGCGCGTGCCCCACGCCTCGGGAAGCAGCCGCTTCCGGGCGAGCGCCACCCGCTCGGGGGACGACGCGTCGACACCGGTGACCGCGGCCCCGCGGGAGGTCGCCATCAGCAGTGCGAGCCCCGATCCGCAGCCGAGCCCGAGCAGCCGGGTGCCGGACCCCACCTCCAGCCGGTCGTAGACGGCCTCGTAGAGCGGAACCAGCATCCGCTCCTGGATCTCGGCCCAGTCACGCGCGCGTGCACCCTGGTCCACGCGGGGCGCAGCCCCTGCGCGAGGCAGATGCTGTCGCACGAGCGTAGGTGTCATATCGAAAGCGCCCCAATCCGCCGAGAGTTACCACTGTGTCCTGTTGCGTAGCCCCCGTGCAGTGCGCTCGCACTTCCCCCGTATGCCAGGAAACTCCGTGCCCGTCGCGGCGTCCAGGGGCTGTGGGGCCGGGTTTGCGAAGTGCCTGCGTATGTGTTCGAAGGTAGTGAGAATTCACATTCCGGCAACGTGGACCCGTGTCATCGCGCCATCGCGGGGCATCCGTTCCGACGCTCCGGCGGGGCCGGTGCGGCAGGCCGGTGGCGCACCGGGTAACGTCACCGTCGTCGGACGCGCTCACTCAAGTGGCCTCTTCCGTCGCGGGTACGGCCGAAACGCCCCTTGCGCGGTCGGCCGCGTCGGCCACCGCCGGCTCGCGGGGCCGTGTAAGCACCGGACGTACGTGCCGCTACGTACCGCCTTGGGGCGAGCTGTGAGGCTTCTCCGCAGATCAGCGCACCCGCCCTCGTCAGGACGCATCAGCGGCAACTGACGGGTACGTGCAAATTATTTGGGATGCCCCGGAATAGGAACACAGCGGGACTCAGGCTCGTTGTCATTACGTGAGCACGACACCACCTGTACTCGCCGCTGAACTGGCGCAGGCGTGGGCCGACATTCAACGGCACCACCCCGAGCTGCCGGATCTAGCCGCCCCTGAGTCCCTGATCGGGGAGTCGTCGTCCGCGTGCGGGCACGAGCTCTCCTTCGAGCGACTGCTGCACGAGGCAGTCCACGGCATCGCCGCCGCGCGCGGGGTGCGTGACACCTCTCGCGCCGGCCGCTACCACAACCGCAGATTCCTCGCGATCGCCGAGGAGCTGGGCCTGGACCACCCCGAGGAACCGCACCCCAGTAGCGGTTTCTCACTGGTCACGCTCGACCCCGAGGCGAAGCGGCGCTACCGCCCGACGATCGAGCGCCTTCAGCGCGCGCTGAAGGCGCACTCCGCCGCGACCTCGGCCGACACCGCCCGTTCGTTCCGCGGCCCGGCCGCCCGGCACGGCTCCTCCGGGGGTGGCGTCCGGGTGAAGGCGGTCTGCGACTGCGGGCGCAACGTCCGCGTCGTCCCGTCGGTGCTGGCGCAGGCGCCGATCGTGTGCGGGGGGTGTGGCAAGCCGTTCCGCATCCCCGAGGTGGTCGGCGCGGCGGCGGGCTGAACGGCGGGGCGGGTGCGCACGGCCACTCGTGGCGGCCGTGCGCACAGCCGTTGCGCCGACCCCTCCACGTACCGTCGAGGGCATCCGGAGGTCCCGGATGCCCTTGGGGCGTGTGCGGGGAGCCCCGCCCGGAGGCTCACGGCCGGGGGTGTCCGCAGGATGTGGCACAATGGCTAGCTGTACTCGACAGCCGCACAGGAACCCTCTCTCCTCCGGCTGACGCGTCCGTCGGGCACTCGGGTACCGCAACCCCACGCGGCTTCCTCGCCGTGCCCAACCACGTCAAAACCAGGAGAACCCACTCCCGTGGCAGTCAAGATCAAGCTGAAGCGTCTGGGCAAGATCCGTTCGCCTCACTACCGCATTGTCGTCGCCGACTCCCGTACCCGCCGTGACGGCCGGGCCATCGAGGAGATCGGCAAGTACCACCCGACGTACAACCCGTCGGTGATGGAGGTCGACGCCGAGCGCGTGGCGTACTGGCTCGGCGTCGGCGCCCAGCCGACCGAGCCCGTGCTCGCCATCCTCAAGAAGACCGGCGACTGGCAGAAGTTCAAGGGCGAGCCCGCCCCGGCGCCGCTGCTCGTGGCCGAGCCCAAGTCGACCCGCCCGTCCTTCGAGGCGCTCGGCGGCGACGACGAGGGCAAGGGTGAGGCCATCACCCAGAAGAAGAAGGCAGACAAGAAGGACGAGGCCGCCGCCGAGTCCTCTGAGTCGACCGAGGCCTGAGCATGCTCGAGGAGGCTCTCGAGCACCTCGTGAAGGGCATCGTCGACAACCCCGACGATGTGCAGGTCGCCTCGCGCAACCTGCGCCGCGGGCGTGTGCTGGAGGTCCGGGTCCACCCCGACGACCTCGGCAAGGTGATCGGCCGCAACGGCCGCACCGCACGCGCCCTGCGTACCGTCGTGGGCGCCATCGGTGGCCGCGGTGTCCGTGTCGACCTCGTCGACGTGGACCACGTCCGCTGACGCAGACACAGCACCGGCACGGGCCGGGGAGGGCCACTGGGCCGTCCCCGGCCCGTCGTCGTAGATCAGGAGAACCAAGCAAGTGCAGCTGGTAGTCGCTCGCATCGGCCGCGCCCACGGGATCAAGGGCGAGGTCACCGTCGAGGTACGCACCGACGAGCCCGAACTGCGGCTCGCACCCGGCGCCGTCCTGGCCACCGACCCGGCCCCGACCGGGCCACTGACCATCGAGACCGGCCGCGTGCACAGCGGGCGGCTGCTCCTGCGGTTCGAGGGCGTGCGCGACCGCACCGGCGCGGAGGCCCTGCGCAACACCCTGCTCATCGCCGACGTCGACCCGGAGGAACTGCCGGAGGGCGAGGACGAGTACTACGACCACCAGCTGATGGACCTCGACGTGGTGACTGCGGACGGCGTGGAGGTCGGCCGCATCACCGAGATCTCCCACCTGCCCTCGCAGGACCTCTTCGTGGTGGAGCGCCCCGACGGCAGCGAGGTCTACGTGCCGTTCGTCGAGGAGATCGTCAAGGAGATCGACCTCGAGGAGCAGCGCGCGGTGATCGATCCGCCGCCCGGCCTGATCGACGACCGCGCGGAGGTGGCCTCGTCCCGCGACTCCTCGGAGGGTGACGCGTGATGCGGCTCGACGTCGTCACGATCTTCCCCGAGTACCTGGAACCCCTCAACGTCTCCCTCGTCGGCAAGGCACGCGCGCGTGGACAGTTGCAGGTGCACGTGCACGACCTGCGCGACTGGACGTACGACCGGCACAACACGGTCGACGACACCCCGTACGGCGGCGGTCCCGGCATGGTCATGAAGACCGGTCCCTGGGGCGACGCGCTGGACTCGGCCCTGGCCGACGGCTACGAGACGGGCTCCCGCGAGCCGGCGCTCGTGGTGCCCACGCCCAGCGGCCGCCCCTTCACCCAGGAACTCGCGGTGGAGCTCTCCGAGCGGCCCTGGCTGATCTTCACCCCGGCCCGGTACGAGGGCATCGACCGCCGGGTCGTGGACGAGTACGCCACCCGTATGCCCGTGTACGAGGTGTCCATCGGCGACTACGTCCTGGCTGGCGGAGAGGCAGCCGTGCTGGTCGTCACGGAGGCCGTGGCCCGGCTGCTGCCCGGGGTCCTCGGCAACGCCGAGTCGCACCGGGACGACTCCTTCGCGCCCGGCGCCATGGCCAACCTCCTGGAGGGGCCGGTCTACACCAAGCCGCCCGAGTGGCGCGGGCGCGGCATCCCCGACGTGCTGCTCAGCGGGCACCACGGGAAGATCGCACGCTGGCGCCGGGACGAGGCGCTGCGGCGTACCACCGTGCACCGGCCCGACCTGATCGAGCGCTGCGACCCCGAGGTGTTCGACAAGAAGGACCGGGAGATGCTCTCGATCCTGGGCTGGGCCCCGGACCCCGGGGGAGAGCCACACGGCCGATTTTGGCGCAGGACCCAGGGCGTGGAAGAATAGGGCGTTGTTGTGCGTCCGTCCGGTGTGCGCCCCTGCCACAGGGGGAAACGACGCCCGACCCGACCTGCGCAACACTCTCATCGCACCTCTAGTTGCCGTTGATGACCTGTGGCATCAGCGAAGAAAGCAGACGAAATGTCTCACCTGCTCGACTCCGTCGACGCCGCGTCGCTGCGCGACGACATCCCGGCCTTCCGCCCGGGTGACACCGTCAACGTCCACGTCCGCGTCATCGAGGGCAACCGCTCCCGTGTGCAGCAGTTCAAGGGCGTCGTCATCCGCCGCCAGGGCGCCGGTGTCCGCGAGACCTTCACGGTCCGCAAGGTCTCGTTCTCCGTCGGCGTCGAGCGCACGTTCCCGGTGCACACCCCGATCGTGGAGAAGATCGAGCTCGTCACCCGCGGTGACGTGCGTCGCGCCAAGCTGTACTACCTCCGTGAGCTGCGCGGCAAGGCCGCGAAGATCAAGGAGAAGCGCGAGAACTGAGCGCACGCTCAGGTGTCCCCGCCGGGCCGGATAACATTCGGCTCCGATGGACACCGAAGCACAGCACGAGGAGCGCGACCGCTCCATCCGCACCCCTGAGGCCGAGACCGGCCCGGATGCATCCGGGCCGGCGGTGGCCGGTTCCGAGGAGAACCCGGGCAGTGCCGAGGCCACCTCGGACGGCCCCGGGACCGGCTCGGAATCGGGGGCGCCGGACGGACGGTCGCGTTTCGCGTTGCCGGACCGGATCGCCGACCGGGTCCCGGGCGGGCGAATCACCCTGACCGCACTGGTCTGCCTGCTGTTCCTCCTTCTGCTCAGCACCTTCGTGCTCCAGCCGTTCCAGATTCCCAGTGGCTCCATGGAGAGCCGATTGAGGATCGGGGACCGCGTGCTCGTAAATAAGTTGGCGTACCGTTTCGGTTCTGAGCCGCAGCGGGGTGACGTCGTCGTCTTCGACGGCGTCGGCTACTTCGGGGACGCCGACTACGTCAAGCGCGTCGTCGGCGTGGGGGGAGACCACGTGGTCTGCTGCGGCAGGGAGGGGAGGCTCGAGGTGAACGGCCGGTCGGTCGACGAGTCGGCGTTCCTGTACCCGGGGGACAGCCCGTCGGACGTGCGGTTCGACGTGGTCGTGCCCGACGGGGCACTGTTCGTGCTCGGCGACCACCGCAGCGCCTCCAGCGACTCCCGTGACCACCTGGGCTCCCCGGGCGGCGGCATGGTGCCCGCGGACCGGGTGATCGGGAGGGCGGACTGGATCGCCTGGCCGCTCGGCCGCTGGACCGGGATCGACCGTCCCGACGCCTACGCGCGCGTGCCCGCCGCGGACGGTGCCCATGGGTAACCGCGGCAAGCCGCGCGGGGCCGCGAGCACGCCCGCCGACAACCTGCTGCCCACCGGTTCACGGCGGGCCGGCGGCGCGGCGCGGCCCAGCCGGGTCGAACGGCGCAAGCTCGCCCGCAAGATCAAACGGCGCCGGCGCCGCTCCGCCCTCAAGGAGATCCCCCTCCTCGTGGGCGTCGCCGTCCTCATAGCCCTGGTCCTGAAGACCTTCCTCGTACAGGCCTTCGTGATCCCCTCGGGCTCGATGGAGAACACGATCCAGATCGGCGACCGGGTCCTGGTCGACAAGCTCACCCCGTGGTTCGGCTCCAAGCCGCAGCGGGGGGACGTCGTCGTGTTCGAGGACCCCGGCGGCTGGCTGGAGGACGACCAGACGACGGTCCAGCAGGAGGATCCCGTCGGGGTCAAGCAGGTCAAGGAGGGCCTGCAGTTCATCGGCCTGCTGCCGTCGGACGACGAACGGGACCTGATCAAGCGGGTCGTCGCGGTCGGCGGCGACACCGTCAGGTGCTGCGACGCCCAGGGACGTGTCACCGTCAACGGAACCCCCATCGACGAGGCCTACGTCCGCCCCGGCAACGAGCCGTCGACGATCAAGTTCGAGGTGACGGTGCCCCCGGGCCGCCTCTGGGTCATGGGCGACCACCGGGCCAACTCCGCGGACTCCCGTTACCACCGCACCGAGGCGTTCAGCGGCACCGTCTCCGAGGAGTCCGTCGTCGGCCGTGCCGTGGTCATCGCCTGGCCGATCGCCCACTGGAGCGGCCTGGAGCAGCAGGACACGTACACATCCGTGCCGAGCGCGTCGGCTACGGCTTCCGGGGCTTCGCATAAGGTGGCCCCCGCGGATCGATACGAATTGATCCCGCTCCCGAGCCCTGCGGAACTCCCGCTCGTTATGGGAGTGGTGGGCCTGCTCCGGACACGGAGCGGGCGGCGGTACGGCGTGAGGAGTGGATGTGGGGGACGTGGTGGTCGGCTCACGGTCCGGACAGGGTGGCCCCGAGGAGCGACCGGAGCGGTCCGACGCAGCTGCTTCCCCGGCCGCGCAGGACGGCGTGGGCTCCGGGAGCGCCGAAGACCCCGGTGGCCGGGGCGGTCCTCCCGGCGGCACCGGCAATGACTCCCCGGACGCGGCGGGCGGGGCGGACACCCCGCAGGCCGCGGCCGCCCAGGACGACGGGGAGGGGCGCGAGCCCGCGAACAAGCAGCGGTCCTTCTGGAAGGAGCTGCCGCTCCTGATCGGTATCGCGCTCGTCCTCGCGCTGCTGATCAAGACCTTCCTGGTGCAGGCGTTCTCCATCCCTTCGGACTCGATGCAGAACACCCTCCAGCAGGGCGACCGGGTCCTGGTCGACAAGCTCACCCCGTGGTTCGGGTCCGAACCGGAGCGCGGTGAGGTCGTCGTCTTCAACGACCCCGCCGACTGGCTCATCGGTGAGCCCACGCCCGAACCCAACCCCGTGCAGCGGGTCCTCAGCTGGATCGGCCTGATGCCCTCCTCGGAGGAGAAGGACCTGATCAAGCGGGTCGTGGGCGTCGGCGGCGACACCATCGAATGCGAGGGCACGGGCCCGCTGAAAGTCAACGGGAAGGCGTTGAACGAGTCGTACGTCTACGCCGGGAACACCCCGTGCACCATGGACGACCACGGTGGCCAGTTCAAGGTGACGGTGCCCGAAGGCAAGATCTGGGTCATGGGCGACCACCGGCAGAACTCGCTGGACTCCCGCTACCACCAGAACGACAAGAACGAGGGCTTCGTCCCCGTGGACAACGTCGTGGGCCGCGCCATCGTGATCGCCTGGCCGCCCACCCGCTGGGCCACGCTGCCGGTTCCCGACGCCTTCGACCAGAACCTGGGCGCCGCGGCCCCCGGTGCGCTCGGTCTCGCGGGCGCGGTGCCGCTGGTCCTCTGGCGCCGGCGCCGCCTCCTCACCGCCGGGAGCGGAAGGGTTACCGGCAGCGGTACCGCCGGGTAGGGTGCCGTCCCAGATCGCCGATCTTCCGGGCGCCCGGCGCGGAGCGGGGAGGTCGGGACTGTGACCGGGGAGCACTGGGATGAGCGGGACGACGCGTCGGACGGACGAGGGCCGCGGGCGGCTCGGCAGCGTGCTGTCGGGGCTGGCCGTGGCCCTCGGCTGTGTGCTCTTCCTCGGTGGCGCCGCCTGGGGCGCGCTCGTCTACCGGCCCTACACCGTGCCGACCGACTCGATGGCGCCCGGCATCGTGGCCGGGGACCGGATCCTGGCCGAGCGCGTCGACGGCGCCGAGGTCCGGCGGGGCGACGTCGTCGTCTTCCGGCAGCGGAGCTGGGGGGACATGCCCATGGTCAAGCGGGTCGTCGCGGTCGGTGGTGACACGGTGGCCTGCTGTACGGACGGCAGGCTGACGGTCAACGGCGAGCAGATCGAAGAACCGTACCTTCGCGAAGGGCAGGCCGCCGGGACCACGGGCATCCCGGAGATCACGGTCCCCGAGGGACGGCTGTTCCTCCTCGGTGACGAGCGCAGCGGCTCCTTGGACTCCACCGCGCACCTCACGGAGGCGGGCAGCGGCGCGGTGCCGCGCGCCTCCGTGGACGCGCGGGTCGACGCCGTCGTCTGGCCTCTGGACGGCATGCTGGCCCGCCCCACCGGCTTCAAGGTGCTCGGGCCGCTCTCCACCCCCGGACCGCTGCGGCCGGTCACGGCGGCCGTCGTGGCGGGCGCGGTGCTGATCCTGCTGGGCGCGGCGTACGGACTGGTGGCCCAGCGCCTGGGCGGCCGCAACCGCACGGCCCGTACGGAGCCGGCCGATGCGCGCTGACCTTCCGGCCGGGGACGCGGCCGGCGGTGGGCCGGGCGGCGAGGGCACCCGGGAGGCGTCTGGGGGCGGCGGGTGCGAGGAGGTTCCGGAAGTGACCGGCGACGGCGTGCGCAAGGTGGCCCGGGTGGTCCTCCTCGACCCGCGGCAGCGCATCCTGCTGCTGCACGGGCACGAGCCGGACGATCCGGCGGACGACTGGTGGTTCACGCCCGGTGGCGGGCTGGAGGGCGGCGAGACCCGGGAGGAGGCCGCCCTGCGGGAACTCGCCGAGGAGACCGGCATCACCGAGGTCGAGCTCGGTCCGGTGCTGTGGCGGCGGAGGTGTTCCTTCCCGTTCGCGGGACGCCGCTGGGACCAGGACGAGTGGTACTACCTGGCCCGTACGAGCCAGGCCGTGGCCGGGGGTGCCGGGCTGAACCTGACCGACCTGGAGCGACGCAGCGTCGCGGGAGCGCGCTGGTGGACGTGCCAGGAACTGACCCGGTCACATGAGACGGTGTATCCGACCAGACTCGCCGGGCTGCTGCGCAGGCTGCTCGACGAAGGCCCTCCGGCCAGGCCCGAGATCCTCGACACGGAAATCGTCTAGGGGCCCACGGGACTGACGCACAATAGGGGGACGCACGGCTGAAGGGGAACATGCCATGAGCGCCGAGGACCTCGAAAAGTACGAGACCGAGATGGAGCTGAAGCTCTACCGGGAGTACCGAGACGTCGTCGGTCTGTTCAAATACGTGATCGAGACCGAGCGGCGCTTCTATCTGACCAACGACTACGAGATGCAGGTGCACTCGGTCCAGGGTGAGGTGTTCTTCGAGGTGTCGATGGCGGACGCCTGGGTGTGGGACATGTACCGGCCGGCCCGGTTCGTGAAACAGGTACGCGTCCTCACGTTCAAGGACGTGAACATCGAGGAGCTCAACAAGAGCGATCTCGAACTGCCGGGCGGCTGAGCGGCCGCGGTGGCACGGGGCGCGCGTCCGTAAGTGGGGCGCGCGCCGTTCACTCGCATGGGTGAGCGAGTTCTGCACATGCCCGGACTTGTCCACCAAGATCCAACAGCGGGCCGATCCGTCGCCAGTGTGGGCGCCGGAGGTGGTGCCGACATGACCACATCGAAGGCGCGCGGCGCGCTCGGCAGGTACGGCGAGGAGCTGGCCGCGCGGCGGCTGGCCGAGGCGGGGATGACGGTCCTGCAGCGCAACTGGCGCTGCGGACGGGCCGGAGAGATCGACATCGTGGCGCGCGACGGTGACGCCCTGGTCGTCTGCGAGGTCAAGACCCGCAGGACGGGATCGTTCGAGCACCCCATGGCCGCGGTTACGCCCGTCAAGGCGGAACGCCTGCGCGGCCTGGCGGAGCGCTGGTTGCAGGAACACGGGGGAGCGCCGCCGGGCGGCGTCCGCGTCGACGTGATCGGCGTGTCGCTGCCCGACCGCGGTGCCCCCGTCGTGGAGCACGTCAGGGGGGCGGCCTGATGGGGTTCGCCCGTACGTGCGCGGTGGCCCTGGTGGGCGTCGAGGGCGTCCTGGTGGAGGTGCAGGCCGACCTGGAGCCGGGTGTCGCGGCGTTCGCTCTGGTGGGGCTGCCGGACAAGAGCCTGACCGAGAGCCGGGACCGGGTGCGGGCGGCGGTGGTGAACTCCGGCGCCGAGTGGCCGCAGAAGAAGCTCACCGTCGGACTCAGCCCCGCGTCGGTGCCCAAGGCGGGCAGCGGATTCGACCTCGCCGTGGCGTGCGCCGTCCTCGGCGCGGCCGAGCGGATCGATCCGAGGGCGCTCGCCGACATCGTGATGATCGGGGAGTTGGGGCTCGACGGCCGGGTGCGGCCGGTGCGCGGCATCCTGCCCGCCGTGCTGGCCGCCGCCGACGCGGGGTACGAGCAGGTCGTGGTCCCGGAGTGCGCGGCGGCGGAGGCTGCGCTGGTGCCCGGGGTGTCCGTCCTGGGTGTGCGGACCCTGCGCCAGCTCGTCGCCGTCCTGACGGACGAGCCGGTGCCCGACGAAGAGCCGGACGACGGCCGCCCGGACCCGCTGCTGGCGGGCCTGCGCATGCCCGGTGTGGGCGCCGCGACGGGCATGCACGGCGCGGGGGCGGCCCAGCACGACCAGGGGCACGACCTGGCCGACGTCGTCGGGCAGCTCGCGGCCCGGACCGCCGTGGAGGTCGCGGCGGCCGGCGGGCACCACCTGCTGCTGCAGGGCCCGCCGGGTGCGGGCAAGACCATGCTCGCCGAGCGGCTCCCGGCCGTCCTGCCGGCCCTCACCCGCCAGGAGTCGCTGGAGGTCACGGCGGTCCACTCGGTCGCGGGCCTGCTGCCCGCGGGGAAGCCGCTGGTCGACACGCCGCCGTACTGCGCCCCCCACCACTCGGCCACGATGCAGGCGCTCGTCGGCGGCGGGCAGGGCATCGCACGGCCGGGAGCGGTGTCGCTCGCCCACCGCGGGGTGCTCTTCCTGGACGAGGCCCCCGAGTTCAGCGGCCAGGTGCTGGACGCGTTGCGCCAGCCTCTGGAGGGCGGGCACGTGGTGATCGCCCGCAGTGCGGGGGTGGTGCGGTTCCCGGCGCGGTTCCTCATGGTCCTCGCCGCCAATCCCTGCCCGTGCGGCCGGTTCTCGCTGAAGGAGGACCTGTGCGACTGCCCGCCCGCGTCCGTCCGCCGCTATCAGGCCCGGCTCTCCGGGCCCCTGCTCGACCGGGTGGACCTGAGGGTGGAGGCCGACCGCGTCACGCGCGCGGAGCTGACGGAGCGCGGTGCGCGCGGCGAGTCCACGGCGGTGGTCGCCGACCGGGTCCGGGCGGCCAGGGAGCGGGCGGCGTCGCGGCTGGCCGGCACCCCCTGGCGGACCAACAGCGAGCTTCCCGGCAGGGAGCTGCGCAGCCGGTGGCACGCGGCGCCCGGGGCGATGGACGAGGCCGAGCGCGGGCTGGAGCGCGGTGTGCTGACCGCTCGCGGGCTCGACCGGGTGCTGCGGGTCGCCTGGACCGTCGCGGACCTCCTGGGGCACGACCGTCCCGGCGCCGTGGACGTCGCGCTCGCCCTGCAGTTGCGGACCGGTGTCTCCCGCGGGGTGCCCATGGCGCTGGGAGCGCTGTCATGAGCCGGACGGCGGGCGCGGGCGGGCAGGCCCCCGGCGGGGAGTCCGGGGCCGGGAGCGGTCCGCACCAGGGCGTGCCCCTCGCCGAGCGGCTCGACCGGATCTTCCTCGCCCGGGTCGTTGAACCGGGGGACGAACTCGGCGGCCGGTGGCTGCGGGAGCACGGCGCCCGCGCGGTGGTCCGGCGGCTCACCGGGCACGGCGCGGCGCACGGGGGTGGCGGGCCGCTGCCCGGGGTGTCGGAGAAGCGGTGGGCCGGTCTGCGGGCCCGTGCCGAACGGGCCGATCCGGCGCGTGACCTCGCCCGTGCGCAGCGGCTCGGCGCGCGGTTCGTCTGCCCCGGCGACGGGGAGTGGCCCGGGCAGCTGGACGACCTCGGGGACGCGCGCCCCCTCGGGCTGTGGGTGCGGGGGCGGGCGAGCCTGCGGATGTGGGCCCTGCGGTCCGTCGCCGTCGTGGGCGCCCGGGCCTGCACCGAGTACGGGGCCCACATGGCGGCCGTGCTCGGCGCGGACCTCGCCGAGCGGGGCTGGGTCGTCGTGTCGGGCGGAGCCTACGGGGTGGACGCGGCCGCCCATCGCGGCGCCCTCGGCGCGGGCGGCGCCACCGTCGCCGTGCTGGCCTGCGGGGTGGACCAGGCGTACCCCCGCGGGCACACCGAGCTGATCGGCAGGATCGCGGACCAGGGGCTGGTGGTGGGGGAGCTGGCGCCGGGGGAGCACCCCACGCCCAGCCGGTTCATCCTCAGGAACAGGGTCATCGCCGCGCTCACCCGGGGCACCGTGGTCGTGGAGGCCGCGTACCGCAGCGGCGCGCTCGCCACGGCGCGCGCGGCCCAGCGGCTGGGACGCTTCACGATGGGTGTCCCCGGACCGGCGACCAGCGCGCTCTCGGCGGGCGTGCACGAGTTGCTGCGCGGCGACGCCGTGCTGGTCTCCGACGCCGCCGAGATCGCCGAGCTGGTGGGGGACATGGGGGAGCTGGCGCCCGACCGCCGGGGTCCGGTGCTGCCGCGCGACCTGCTCGAACCCGGTGCCCGCCGGGTACTCGCCGAGGTTCCCGCCCGCCGGGCCGCACCGGTCGAGGAGATCGCCCACGGCGCCGGTACGACGGCCGACGACGTGGTCGGGAGACTGTACGAGCTCCGATCGCTCGGTTACGTCGAACGACACGGCGACGGCTGGAAGTTGACACGCCAGGCCATGATCTCCGTCTCATCGGATCGCGAGGAGTGCTGACCGGGTGCGTTCGGCCGTCCGGGCGACCGCTCCGACAGCCGGTCGCTCCGCGGGAGTTGGTATCCCGTGAGGGCCGCGCAGGGTGCGGGGCGTGCCCCCGGGGCGCACCCGGCGGAACGAATCTGCGCACGGGGGTTCCCGTCCCCTTCGCGCACCGCGACGCTCCAGTCACGCTACGCTCACGGGAAATTCCGACGCACGCGGCAACTCGGCATCACCCCGACACCTCGCGCAGGCATCACCGGTTCACGGCAGAACGGCACAAGGCGACGAATGCCCCAGCACACCTCCGGGTCCGATCGGGCGGCAGTTCCCCCCGCTGCCCGCGTCGGGGTGCGCCCTCCGGCCCCCGCGACACTCGACGAGCTGTGGCGCTCGTACAAGACGACGGGTGACGAGCAGCTGCGTGAGCAGCTGATCCTGCACTACTCGCCGCTGGTCAAGTACGTCGCGGGCCGGGTGAGCGTGGGGTTGCCGGCCAATGTCGAGCAGGCGGACTTCGTGTCGTCCGGCGTGTTCGGGCTGATCGACGCGATCGAGAAGTTCGACCTCGACCGCGAGATCAAGTTCGAGACGTACGCGATCACCAGGATCCGTGGCGCGATGATCGACGAGCTGCGGGCGCTGGACTGGATCCCGCGCTCCGTCCGGCAGAAGGCGCGCAACGTCGAGCGGGCCTACGCGACCCTGGAGGCGCGGCTGCGGCGTACCCCGTCCGAGGGCGAGGTGGCCGCCGAGATGGGCATCGCGGTGGACGAGCTGCACGCGGTGTTCAGCCAGCTCTCGCTGGCGAACGTGGTGGCGCTGGAGGAGTTGCTGCACGTCGGGGGTGACGGCGGTGACCGGCTGAGCCTGATGGACACGCTGGAGGACACCGCCGCCGACGACCCCGTGGAGGTCGCCGAGGACCGGGAGCTGCGGCGGTTCCTGGCGCGGGCGATCAACACGCTGCCCGAGCGCGAGAAGACCGTCGTCACGCTGTACTACTACGAGGGCCTCACGCTCGCGGAGATCGGCAACGTCCTCGGGGTGACCGAGAGCCGGGTCAGCCAGATCCACACCAAGTCCGTGCTCCAGCTACGCGCGAAGCTGGCGAGTTTCGGCCGTTGACCCGGCTCGACGCCGTTGGGTCGGGGCATGCGCCTCCCGCCGCCGGTGAACCGTCCGTAAAGTGGTTGACGTGCCAAGGATTCGAGCGGCCTCCGTGGCCGAGCACCGTTCGATGCAGCGTGCCGCCCTCCTGGACGCGGCGCGATCACTCCTGTCCGAGGGCGGGACGGACGCGCTGACGTTCCCCGCGCTCGCCGAGCGCACGGGGCTCGCGCGCTCGTCCGTGTACGAGTACTTCCGCTCACGGGCCGCCGTGGTGGAGGAACTCTGCGAGGTCGACTTCCCCGTCTGGGCGGCCGAGGTCGAGGCGGCCATGGCCGAGGCGGACACCGCCGAGGGCAAGGTCGAGGCGTACGTACGGCGGCAGCTGGCGCTGGTCGGTGACCGGCGGCACCGGGCCGTCGTCGCCATCTCGGCGAGCGAGCTGGACCAGGGGGCGCGGGAGAAGATCCGCGCCGCGCACGGCGGACTCGTCGCCATGATCGTCGAGGCGCTGGGCGCCATGGGGCACGCGCAGCCGAGGCTGGCCGCGATGCTGCTCCAGGGCGTGGTCGACGCGGCCGTGCGGCGCATCGAGCTGGGCGCGGCGGAGGAACCCGGACTGATCACCGAGGCGGCGGTCACGATGGCCCTGCGGGGCGTGCGGGGCTGACGCCCGTCGGCCGGTGCGGGGAGCTGGAGCCCGCCCGCCGGTGTCACGTCCGGCGGTGTCACGCGCGGCTGTGTCACGTCCGAGGCTCCGGCACCCCGGCCACCGGTAGCAGGCGTGACGGTCCGCGGCGCAGCAGCCACGGGGGCAGCAGGGACAGCGGGTTCACGTAGGCGTCCGCTCTGAGCAGGCCCCAGTGCAGGCAGGACGACGGGCAGTGGGACGTGGCCGGCGCGGGCTCCACGGTCCCCAGCACGTCGCCGGCTGCCACCTCGTCGCCCCGGGCCGCCACCGCCCGGACCGGCCCGTAGGTGGTCCGCAGGGGCGGCTCACCCGTACCCGCCAGTTCCACCGACACCACACCGCGCCCCGCGACCCGGCCGGCGAACGACACCCGGCCCGCCACGACGGCTCGCACCGGCGCGCCCGGAGCCGCCGCGAGGTCCACTCCCCGGTGCCCCGGGCCGTACGGCGTCGTCGGCGGCTCCCAGCCCCGTACGACTCGGGGCCGCGCGCCCGCGTCCCCCACGGGCCAGGCCCGCCCGACGGCCGGGACCGCCTGGTCGCTCCCGGGTGCGCCCGGAACGGCTCCGCCCCCACCTGCCCGGGCCGTCGTTCCCGGCGGGAACACGCCGAGGAGTGTGAGGGCCACGCCCAGCAGCAGCACCGTGACCACGCGCGTACATCGTTCGGCTCGCATGCGCACACCATGGCGTGGGCGGGCCTCCCCCGTCGGCGGGGTGTGGACCACCGGCCCGTTGTGGACAGCGGCGTCACCCGGTGCCCCGCGGGTCCCGTACACTTCTGATGGCGACCCGGGCCACCGGGTCGACTTCGCACGCCCCGGTACGAGGCCACTTCGTGGCCCGTACTCGCGCCCCTCGGTCCTTCGTGGCTCGGCGCACCGCGGGCGTCAGGCGCGGGTGCCGTCCGGCACCCGCGGCACAACCGAGAAAATCAAGGAGAACGGCCATGGCCGTCGTCACGATGCGGGAGCTGCTGGAGAGCGGCGTCCACTTCGGTCACCAGACCCGTCGCTGGAACCCGAAGATGAAGCGCTTCATCTTCACCGAGCGCAACGGCATCTACATCATCGACCTGCTCCAGTCGCTGTCGTACATCGACCGCGCCTACGAGTTCGTCAAG
>NZ_JAVRHI010000257.1:0-79939 GCF_034105845.1 Streptomyces sp. CRN 30
CGTGGCCAGGGACCGAGGGCGCCGGCGCCCGCGCGGCGGACGGCGACCGCGTGGCGTACGCGTCGGCTCCGGAGGCCGGCCGGGGGCGTGTCAGCGCCGATCGGGCCCGCCCCCACGTGACCCGGAGCGCCCCCTCTCACCTTCCCGGGCGGCGCGATGCGTCCGGTGCGCCCGCCGTGCGCCGACGCGCCGTGTTCCCCCGGAGGGAATCGGGGCACCTGGGCCCCTGGTGCGGGAGACACCGGAACGGCTGCCCGACGGGACGGCCGCGGACGAGGGGTGGGAGATGGTCCGTGTCCACGTGGTGCACGAAGAGGAACTGCTGCGGTCGGCGCTGGCGCAGCTGCTCAGATCCGACGACACACTGGAGGTCGCGGCGATGTCGCCCCTCGCCGACCCGCCGGAGCACGAGGTGCTGCCGACCGACGTGTGCGTCGTGGACGGCGAGTACCTGCACGGGCCGGGGCGCGGACAGGACGCGCCGCCGTTCCGGGCGCGGTGCGGGGAACGCCTCGTCGTCCTGACGACCCCCGGGCGGCCGGGGGTCGCCCGCAGGGCGTTCGACGGCGGCGCGCTCGGACTGGTCGACAAGAACGCCCCCGCGCAGCGGCTGATCAGGGCCGTGCACCGGGTGGCCGCGGGGGAGCGCTTCCTCGACGAGGCGCTCACCGTGGCGCTCCTCGTCGGCGCGGCCATGCCGCTGACCACCCGTGAGCTGAGCGTGCTGTCCCTGGCCGCCCAGGGGGCGCCGATGGTCGAGATCGCCGCCCGGCTGCACCTCTCCCGGGGGACCATCCGCAACTACATGGCCACCGCGATCCGGAAGGTGGGCGCCCGCAACCGCGTCGACGCGATACGGATCGTCCAGAGCGCCGGCTGGACGTGACGGACCGCGCGGTGCGGCGACCGGCGCTCACGCACCGCGCTCAGGTCCCCGGGTGCCCACGGGTCTCCGGGCGCGGGTCCCCGTTCCAGTGGCCCGTCAGGTCGCGGTAGAGGGAGGAACGGGCCAGCACCTCCTCGTGCGTGCCGCACACCGCGCCCACCCCGTCCAGGACCAGCACCCGGTCGGCCCGCACCGCCGAGGACAGCCGGTGCGCCACGACCAGCAGCGTTCCCGGCCGCCGGGCCAGGGCCCCCTCCACGCGCGCCTCGGCCGCCGGGTCGAGACGGCTGGTGGCCTCGTCGAGCAGCAGCAGGGGGGCGGGGGACAGGTACGCGCGGGCCGCCGCGATCAACTGCGCCTCGCCGCCGGACAGTTCGTCCGGGCGGAGTACGGCGTCGAGCCCGCCGAACCGGTCGACCAGTGGCCGCAGCCCGAGTGCGCCGACGGCGGCGCCGAGGTCCGCGTCCGCCGCGTCCGTGCACAGGTACGCGAGGTTGTCCCGGACGGTGCCGGTGAAGACGTACGCCTCCTGGGGGACCAGCACCCGGCGGCGGGCGTCCCGTCCGGTCACCGGCCGCCCGGCCACCCGTACCTCCCCGCCGCTCGGCGCGAGCGTCCCCGCGACCAGCCGCAGCAACGTCGACTTCCCGATACCGCTCGGCCCGACGACGGCGAGGTGCTCACCGGGGGCGACACACAGATCCACCCCGTCGAGCACCGGCTCGGCCCGGACACCGTAGGAGAGGGTGACGGAGCGGAGTTCCACCGCGGGGGGTCGGCCGGTGGTTGCGGTCGCGGTGGCCGTGGTGGCCGTTGCGGTCGCGGTGGTCGTGCCGCGTGGCCGTACGCGGTACGCCGCCACCTGGGTGGGAGGGGTGGTGGCTGGTTCCGGGGCCGGTTCGGGGCCGGTGATGCGGTCCAGGACGACCAGCAGCCGGGCCCCCGCCGCGCCGAGCGCGGTCATCAGCGTGTGCAGGGCGGGCAGCAGCGACTGCGCGAGGTAGGTGAAGGCGCCCAGCAGCGCGCCCGCCGTGAGCCCCCGGCCGCGCAGCCACTCCACCGCGAGCAGCAGCGCCAGGACGGGCAGGTGGCCCGCGACCCCCAGGGCCGCCGTCCGTACGGCGGCCCAGCCGGCCAGCGCACGGGCCGCCGCGGCGGCCTCGTCGACGAGGGCGGCGCCCCGGCGGGCCGTCTCGGGGCCGGTCCCGCAGGCCGTGAGGTCGCGCAGGCCCGCACGGGTCCGGGCGGCGTGGTCGGCCAGGGCCTCGTCGGCGACGAGCGCCCGCCGCTGGGCCGCCGCCATGGGCCGCAGCGTCGCCAGGAAGAGGAGCACTCCGCCCAGCAGGGGAGGGAGCACCACCACGAGCAGGGCGGGGTGCAGCGACAGCAGGCCGAGCAGCGCCCCGGCCGCGGTGAAGACGAACGAACGCAGCGTCAGGACCAGGCCGGCGAAGCTGTCGCGGGCGATCTCGGCCTGGTTGGTCAGCCGCGAGACGGCCGCCCGGTCGGTGCCGCCCGGCCCGTCCGGCGCGGCCACCGCACCGGCCAGGGACCGGTCGACGACGCGCCGGACCAGACCGTCGCGCAACGGCTCCGTCAGCCCCGCCAGTTCGGCGAAGACCCCCCGGATCACCGGCGCGCCGCACACGACACCGGCCAGGGCCGCCGCGAGCCACAGCAGGCCCCGCCGCACGTCCCCGGCGAGGAACCCCTGGTCGACGGCGCGGGCGACCGCGAGTCCCACCAGGAACGCCTGGCCCGCCTCCGCCAGCGACCACAGGGCGAGCCGTGCCAGCACCCCTTTGCGGCGGGCGAGGAACCGACGCGCGGACGGCCCGATCCGACGCACCGCCCCCGGCCCGGCCCCCCGGGCCCGCCCCCGCACCACGCGACTCACGACCGCACCTGCCGAGTCTCGGACCCGGCCCCCACACCCGCGCCCGCCACACCCCCGCCGCCCGCTCGGCCGCCCTCGACGTCGGCCCGCGCGCCCCCGGTACCGGCTCGGTCGCTCTCGGGGTGGGGCCGCGTCTCTCCGGTGTCGGTTCGGGCGCCTCCGGCGTGGGGCCGCGTTTCTCCGGTGTCGGTTCGGGCGCCCTCGGTGTCGGCCCGCGCGCCCCCGGTATCGGCTCGGCCGCCCTCGGCATCGGCCCGCGCGCCCCCAGTACCGGCTCGGCCGCCCTCGGCGTCGGCCCGCGTGCCCCCGGTACCGGCTCGGCCGCCCTCGGGGTGGGGCCGCGTCTCTCCGGTGTCGGTCCGAGCGTCCTCGACGTCGGCTCGGCCGCCCTCGGTATCGGCCCGCGTGCCCTCGGTATCGGTCCGCGCGTCCCTGGTGCCGCCCCGCGTTCCCCCGTCCCGGGCCCGTTCCCCCTCCGTCCCGGGCCGGCCCGTGTCCCGGTCGCTCGGTGGTGCCGTGTCGCCGTCCGTCGCGAACACCGAGCGGTACTCCGCAGTGCGCCACAGGGTGCGGTGGGGGGCGACCGCCCGTACGCGGCCCGTCTCCAGCCAGATCACCAGGTCCGCCCGGTCGGCGACCGACGGACGGTGGGCGACGAGCAGCCGGGTGCCGGGGCGGAGCGAGCGGCGCAGCGCGCGGTCGACCTCGTGCTCCGTGGCGGTGTCCAGGCTGGACGTCGCGTCGTCCATGATCAGCAGTCGTCCGGCGTGCGCGAACGCCCGCGCCAGCCCGAGCCGCTGGTACTCGCCGCCCGAGAGGGGCGCCGCCGCCAAGGGCGTCCCGTACCCGAGGGGAAGCCGGCGGACGAAACCGTCGGCCCCCGCGGCGCGGGCGGCCCGCCGCACCTCCTCGTCCGGGACCCGCCGCGCCCCGGCGGCGACCGCCTCGGCGACCGTCCCCCCGTCCAGCACGGGCCGTTCGAAGGCGAAGGCGACCTCCGTGCGCAGCGCCTCGTGGGACAGCCGGTCGAGGGGGACCCCGTCCAGCAGCACCTGTCCCTCGTCGGGGTCGGTCAGCCGCCCCGCCACGGCCGCGAACACGGACTTCCCCGCGCCGCTGCGGCCGACCAGCGCGACGGTCGTGCCGCCCGTGATCCGCAGGCCGTCGGCGCGCAGCACCTCGCGGCCGTCGCGCACCACCCGCACACCGCGCAGTTCGAGGGTGCCAGGGCCGCCCGGCGGGAGCCGCTCCGGGCCGTGGTCGAGCGCGGGCAGCCGTTCGAGGTCCCGGGTCCTGACCCGGGCGGCACGGCCCCGGACGACCGCGCCCAGCAGCGTCGCGGCGCCGCCGAAACCGGCCGTCAACTGCGCGTACCGGCCGACCGCGAGCAGGTCGCCCACGCTCAGCGCGCCCGCCGCCAGGCGCAGTCCGCCGACGGCCGTCGCGGCCAGTACCAGCAGCGGCACCAGGACGCCGCCGCGGGCCAGCGCCCGGCCGTGCAGCGCCCACATCCGCCGGCCCAGCGAGGCGAGGTCCGGCAACGGGGCGAGGACCCGCGCGCGTTCCCGGGCGACGGTGCCCGCCGCGGCGACGGTCGCCCGGCCGGCGAGGGCTTCGAGGAGCCGGGAGGCGATCTCCGCCTGGGTGCGCTGGTAGGCGGCCACCGACGCGCCGGTGTCCCGCGCGAACGTCCGCAGCACCAGCGCGAGGGCGGGCAGCCCGGCCAGCACGCACGCCGCCACCCACACGTCGACGACGGCCAGGGCCACGAGTGCGCCGGCCGGGGTGACGAGTGCCGCCGCGAGTGCCGCGCGGGCCGCCGGGGCGCTTCCCGCGTCGGCGGCGTTGAGGGTGAGCCGGGTCCCGGCATCCCCCGGGGTGCACTCCCGTACCCGGTCCGGTACGGCGCGCAGCAGTCCGGCGAGGGCGCGGACGCGGTGGGCGGCCGTCCAGGCGGCGCCGCAACGGCCGGTGAAGAGCGCGGTGAGACTGTCGAGCAGCAGTTCGCCGAGGAGCAGGGTGGCACTGAGGGCGGGCCAGGGGCCCGGGTCCCCGCCGCCGAGCAGCAGATCGAGGGTCCGGCCGAGGACGAGGGGCTGGGCCACCGCCGTCGCCGCCGCCGCGACCGAGCAGACCAGTACCAGCAGGGCGGGCGCGCGGCCCGGCCCCGTACCGCTCGTCCGGCGCCCGGTCGTCACCACCACCGGTCTCCCTTCCGTACGGTCCGTACGGGCGCACAGCGGGCACCGGCGCCCAGGACCGGGGGATCCGGGGCGCCGGTACGGTCGGCGTGCGTCAGTTACAGGTGGTCACGCTGAGGCTGCTGTCGCCGCAGAGGAGCAGGCTCGCGCGGCTGCCGCTCTCGACGTCGCCCATGGCCTCTTCCTTCGGGGTCTCCAGGGACTGCAGGTCGAACAGGTTCATGACATCTCCTTCTGGGGTGGGAACTGAGCGGAATCGTGCACCACGACTCCCGAGGGAGCCGAGTCCGAGGGCCGCCCGCCCGTACGGGGCGGCGGCAGGAACGGCAGCCCGGCGGGCGGGTCACCGTGGACGGAGGCGACGGCGAGCAGACAGCCGGCCGTCCCCGTGGCGAGGTCCATGGACAGCCGCATCATCTGCTCACCGGGGAAGGCGAGCCGCCCCCGGTAGGACATGGCGTGCCAGGACAGGGCGTCGAGCTGGCGCCGCACGGCCTCCGGGCCCGTACCGGGCCCCGTGGCGGTCGTGCGGGCGAGGTACAGCACCATCCCGGCCACGCCCCGGTAGAGGCCCGGCTGGGCGTAGAACATGGCCTGCGCCGCGGCCACGATCTCCGTCCTCGCCCGCGCGAACTCCTCGTCGTCCCGGTGTGCCAGGTAGTCGTCGAGCACCATGCCGATGCCCACGCTGCCGGCGCCCAGGTAGGGCATGGTGCGCCAGCCCTCGTCCACCTGGAGCGCGCCGCCGACACCGCGCACGCAGCGCGCCAGGTCCTGGCGGAGCGCGTCGCGCGCGAGGTCGAGAAGGACGGAGTCCCGAGTGCGCTCGTACAGGCGCACGAAGAGCAGGGCCCGGCCCGCCGCGCCGTGCAGCAGCCCCGCGCGGGGCCGGGCGGAGTCCGCGGCCGGCGTGGCGCGGGCGGTCAGGTCGGCACAGCGCAGGGCCGCCGCGCGCAGCGCGCCCTCGCCGGTCGTGGCGGCCAGCGAGTCCAGGGCGAGCCCCAGCCCCGCGGTGCCGCCCCACAGGTCGGGGGCGAGTCCGTCGAAGGACCGGTCGAGCAGGAGCCCGGCGAGGTCGAGGGCGCTCTCGCGCCGGCCGAGGTGCTCCAGCGTCCAGGCGATCCCGGCGAGCCCGTCGTGGAAGCCGAGCGGCAGGCCCGACGGGAGCCGCTCGGTCCGCTCCACCAGCCAGCGCAGGGCGTCCTCGTCGGCCTCCTCGCGGGGGACGCCGCTCGCGGCCAGGGCGTAGAGCACCCCCGCGGCGCCGTGGCCGAAGGCCAGCCCGCCGCCCGCCGTCGCGAACTGCGCGATGTCGCCGGGGAACAGCCGGTCCGTCCGGTCCGGGGTGGCCGACGCGCGGATCGCCGCGGCCATCGACTCCCGGCTGCGCGGCCAGTCCCCCGGCCGGACCGGTACGACCTCCCCGGCGGACGGCCGCACCGACGACCCACCGCCCGCACCGCCCACCGCCCGCACGGCACCGGTCGTCCCGGGCGTTGCGGATGTCCCGGTCGCGCCGGACGTTACGGTCGTCGCGTCCCCCGTGATCTCCTCGACCGCCGCGTCCAGGAACGCGCGGTCCACCGGGAACCGTTCCGCCACCAGGTCGGCGAGGTGCGCCGCCTTGCGCCGGTCCAGCGCGAGCAGGCTGGTGAGCGGCAGGAACAGGGCCAACCGCAGACAGGCCAGCGCGTACCGGTCCACCGCCGTGCCGCGCCGGCCGGCGGGTGCCACGAACCCCGGGTTGGCGACCGTCTGCCGGCCGGGTTCGTCGATGCCGTGCGCGGCCTCGAAGTCCAGCAGGGCGACGCTGTCGTCGTCCCTGACCATGATGTTGAACAGGTGCAGGTCGTTGAAGACCACGCCCCGCGCGTGCACGTCGGCGACGGCCCGCTCCACCCGCGCGTGGACGTCCAGGGCCCACGCGGTGTACTCGGCCAGCCGCCGTTCGTCCGGGTCCGCCTCGATGAGCGGGTGCCGGCGGGCGAAGAAGGTGTTGAGCGGCTTGCCGTCGAGGTACTCCAGGACGAGGAAGTGGTGCTCCCCGACCGTCAGGTGACCGAGCACCTCGGGGGTGCAGCCGAGCCCCGACAGCCGTTCCAGCGCCCGGCGTTCGCGGTGCAGCCGGGTCACCGCGTCGGCGCCGTCGGCGGCCAGCCCGGCGTGCGGCCGGGCCTCCTTCAGCACGACCCGGTCGCCGGTACGGGTGTCCCGGGCGAGGTAGACGCCGCCCCCGTTGGAGAAGTGCAGCGCCGACTCGATGGCATAGGGAAGACCGGCCACGGTCAGTGCGGAGCGGGCCTGAAGGTGCGGGCGCAGGAAGGCGGGCGGGGTCACCCACCGCGGCACGCGGAAGACGGGACCGCGCAGATCGGGTACGAGGGTGCCGTCGGGCCCGGTCACGGCCGGCCGCAGCTCGCCGTCCGCGTCGTAGCACTCGCGGCGGGTGAAGCCGCCGTACCGGACGTGCACGGGGCCCGCGCCGATCCGCAGGTCGCTCAGGATGTGCGGGCCCGGCTCACCGGCCAGCAGCTGCGACAGTTCGCTCACGAGCTTCTCGAAGAGCGTCTCGTCCGCCGGGTACACGGTGATGAACTTGCCGCTCCCGGCCCGGTCCGCGTACTTGGCGTTGCGCTGGTGCAGCAGGTAGCGGCCGGGGACGAACTTGAAGGCCGTACCCCCGGCGACGCAGCTCCGCCACACGCGCTCCAGCACCGACTCGGCGTTGTCGAGGCAGGCGGAGACGTGGATCTTCCAGCCCTGGTCGGGCAGGACGGCGTCGGCCGGACGCAGTGCCAGCCAGTCCCCGCTCTCGTTGCGGCGCCACCCTTCCGGCACGGGCCACGAGGCCGCGGCGTACCGGGCACGGCCGGTGCCGGGCCGCGGCGCGACGCGGTGCGGGGCGTCGTAGAAGCTCGGGTCCGCGTCGCAGAACACCGCGTAGCCCTTGTTCACGGCTTCCCCCTCCCACCGGTCGCTGTCGGATACGACGCTGACAGGTGGGCCACGGGCTTGCACAGTCACCGGTGTCACGACTCCGGTGTGCGGAACGCACGAGTAACTTCGCGCGCGGGGTCCCTCAGGCCGGCGGCCGGACGTTCCACGCGGCGATCACCGGACGGCCGTGCTCGGTGCTCAGCCGGCACAGCGTCCCGGTCGCCAGCTGGAACAGGGCGCCGGAGGAGGGCGGCAGCCCCAGGTGCCGGGCGGTGAGCACCCGCAGGAAGTGTCCGTGCGCGACCAGCACCACACACCCCTCGGTGTTCGCGAACGCCGCCTCCACCTCGGCCAGCACCCGGTCCGCCCGCTCACCGACCTGCTCCGGGCTCTCCCCGGGGTGCTCCGGCGGCCCCGCCTCGACCCCGTCGGTGAAGAGGAACCAGTCGGGGCGATCGCGGTGGATGTCGTACGTGGTGACGCCCTCGTAGGCGCCGTAGTCCCACTCGTGCAGGTCCGGGTCGACGCGCACCCCGTGCAGTCCGATCAGCTCGGCCGTCTCCCGGGCCCGCTGCGACGGGCTGACGAACGCCGCGCCGATCCGGTGCGAGCGGATGAACGGCACCAGTGAGCGTGCCTCGTCGCGGCCGTGGTCCGTCAGCGGCACGTCGGTGAGGCCGGTGTGCCGCCCGGACCGCGACCACTCGGTCTCGCCGTGCCGCACGAGGAAGAGATCACCCATGCCTACAGGGTACGGATCGGGCGGCCCGGGGCGACCTCAGCCGAAGCCGTTCCCGTCGTACGTCGGCATGTTGGTGCCGTAGGAGGTGCGCGGGTCCGGCAGGGGCCCGCCGGACGAGTCGACGGCCGAGCCCCCGGACGAGCCGCCCGACGGGTGACCCACGGGATGCGACTCGTCGCCGGCCGGGCGCAGGACGGCGGGCATCACCCCGGGGGTGGCCTGCGTGGCGGTGTCCATGGACTCGAAGTCCTTGCCGGTGTGCCGGTCGTTCCACTCGTGGCCGTCGGCGGAGGAGCGCAGGTTCTCCGCGCCCGCCCGCAGCCGGGCGCGGAGTCCGTCGAGCGCGGGCCGCCAGCTCGTGGAGAGCTCCGTCAGGGCGGCGCCCGTCGCCCACCCGCCGAGCGAGCCGCCGGCGGTGTCGGCCTCCTTGACCGCCTTGTCGGCGGGGCTGTCCAGGGTGTCGGCCACACCGTCGGCCGCCCCGGCGGAGGCACGGAGCACGGCCGGGTCGACGTCCGTCTGCTGGGACACGTCCGGTTCCTTCCAGAAGTGGGGGTGGCTCAGAACTGCTGCTGCTCGACGCCCGGCGGCAGCATGCAGGGGGTGCGGACGGCGAAGGAGAGCCGCTGGGGCTTGCTCCTGCCGGAGCCGACGGTGTCGGCCGAGACCGTGTAGCCGTTGTCCTTGTCGCGGGCGTCGAGGATCGCCGAGTAGCGGGCGTCACGGAACTCGCGGTACGCGGTGATCTCGTAGCCCTTCCGGGTCAGCTCCCGGCGCAGCGTCCGCACGACGCGGGTGTGCTCGGTGACGGGGGCCGGCGAGTAGACGTAGTAGAAGAGGCTGTACCGGCCGTCCTCGGCGACCTCGTCGTGGGCTCCGAGGCAGGTCTCGAAGTTCACCTCGACGGTCGAGTCGTCGAGTTCGACGTCGGTCAGCCGGGCCAGGTACGCCGTGTAGTCCGCGGCCCACTTGCGGGCCGCGTCCTTCTCCATGCGGGGCAGTGGCTCGTTCGGGTCGTCGCTCTGGGACACGCAGCCTCCGGTGGTGAGCAGGATCGCGCACACGGCGAGCGCCGTGCGCAGGAGCGGCCTACAGGCCGGGGACGATGTAGCCCTCGGGCGGCAGTTCGCCGCCCTTCTTCGGGACCTCCGCGGCCGGCTTCCCCGCGATGACGCGTCCCTGGTTGTCGAGCGATTGGCTGCCCTGGTCCCAGTAGCCGCTGTGTCCGTGGGTGTCGACCGCGAAGTTGTTGCCACCGAAAGCTCCGAGCATCGGGTCCCGACCCAGGGTGAGGTCGGAGGCGTGATTGATGATGGGGTCGTCCTCGGCGCCACCGATCCACACGTGCTCGGGGTCCATCTGGAGGTCGCTCGCCTCCTCCACCGTCATGCCGGGGCTGCCGACCACCACGATGTCGTCCGCGCCGAGCCCCGAGCCGCCCGCCGCCGCGGCGCCCACCACGGTGGAGCCGTAGCTGTGCCCCATGACGGTGGTGTGGCCAGGACCCTCGTGCGAGGCGTGTGTGCCCGCCACGAACCGCCGCAGGTCGGGTGCGGCGTCCTCGGCCCGTCCGGTGCCGCCGACGCTGTTGAAGTCGGTCGCCTTGGCCTCGGGGGCGTCGTACCCGAGCCACGTGATCATGGCCACGCTCTCGCCGTCGGACTGCCGCTCCGCCGACCGCTGGAGGGTGCCGATGCGCTCGATCTGCCCCGGCACCTCCTCCATCGTCGTATTGGTGCCCGGCACCAGGATGCCGGTGTGGTCGGCGGTGTCCGGGTTGCCCATCGCGACGATGGCCCGGCCGTCGTCCTTGGAGTCGTAGCCGAGGAGGTACAGCTCCTTGCCCTCGGGCGCGCTGTCGGACGCTTCGAGGCGGTCGTTGAGCAGGGTCAGGTTGTTCAGCCGCTTGTTGACCGTCTCCGTGCTCTCGCCGGGGAAGTTCTCCGAGTAGTCGCCGTCCCGGAGCGCGCTCAGCTCCTGGGTGACGGCGGTGCGGTTGGCGTCGTCGCGGACGTCCGTGGGGAGGCCGTCGGTCGCGCCGATCTGCTTCGGGTACAGCGTGGTGTACGCCTGCCGCTCCTCGGGGCTGAGCGCCTTCCACCACTCGGCGGCGGCCTTCGGGTCGTCGTCGGGTATCTGCGGCTCCTGGACGCCGACGGCCTTCATCGCGGCCTTGACGTCCAGGGCGGACTCCGCCGCCGCGTCGTGGTTGAACGGGTCGGTGAGAATGTCGCCGTTCAGCTCGGCGAGGGCCTTCGCGCCGTCCTTGTCGGCCTTGCGCGCCTCGGTCAGCGCCTCGTCGATGCCGGCGCGGTGCTCGCCGAGCAGGGCGCTGCGCTCGGCGATGAGCGCCTGCGTGTCGGGGTCCTGCCGGGGCAGGTCCGCCGTGGTGGGGTCGCTGACCCAGCCGTCGTCGTCCACCTCGAAGTGGTTCTCCTCCGCCCGGCGCACCGCGTTGCGGAGTTTCGTCTGTGCGGCCTCCATCCAGAAGCCCGTGGTGTCCAGCACCTCCGCGACGGCCATCGCCTCCGTCTCCACCACCCCGAGGCGGGACTCGACGTCCTCCAGGTAGAAGAGGGCCGCGTCGGCGTCGTCGCCCTTCCAGGCGTGGTGCAGCGGGCCGGTGACCTGGTGGCGGTGGCGTTCGACGAGGGAGTCCGCCGTCGTGGACAGCGCGCGCCAGGACTTGGCCGCGGCCTCCAGATCGGAGAAGTCCTGCTTCATCAGCCGTGTGAAATCGGAAGCCACGTCAGCCGTCCAGCCCTTCCGGGCACGGCTGTGCGACGCAAGCGAACATCTGGCAACCCCCGTTGCTGCTACTCACTCATGAGTTCGACGGGGGCAGCTTAGCCGAATCCGAATCATGGGTGCTGCCTGCGGCTATCGCCCTCGCTACTGCCGGTAGCCGTCCAGGAAGCGGCCGATCCGGCCGATCGCCGCCTCCAGGTCCTCGGCGCGCGGCAGGGTGAGGATGCGGAAGTGGTCGGGGGAGGGCCAGTTGAAGCCGGTGCCCTGGACGACCTGGATCTTCTCGCGGAGCAGCAGGTCCAGGACGAACTTCTCGTCGTCGTGGATGCGGTGCACCTTCGGGTCGATGCGGGGGAACGCGTACAGCGCGCCCTTGGGCTTCACGCACGAGACGCCGGGGATCTCGTTGAGCTTCTCCCAGGCCACGTCGCGCTGCTCGCACAGCCGGCCGCCGGGCGCGGTGAGTTCGTGGATGGACTGCCGGCCGCCGAGCGCGGCCTGGATGGCGTACTGCGCGGGCGCGTTGGCGCACAGCCGCATGGAGGCCAGCATCGTCAGGCCCTCCAGGTAGTCCCGGGCGTGCTGCTTCGGCCCGGTGACCACCAGCCAGCCGGAGCGGAACCCCGCCACCCGGTACGTCTTGGACAGGCCGCAGAAGGTGAGCACCACCAGGTCGGGGGCGAGCGCGGCGGTCGAGTGGTGTTCCGCGCCGTCGAAGAGGATGCGGTCGTACACCTCGTCCGCCATGACCATCAGTCCGTGGCGGCGGGCGAGGTCGAGGATGCCCTCCAGGACCTCCTTCGGATAGACGGCGCCCGTGGGGTTGTTGGGGTTGATGATGACGACCGCCTTGGTGCGGTCGGTGATCTTCGACTCCATGTCGGCGAGGTCCGGGTACCAGTCGGCCTGCTCGTCGCAGAGGTAGTGCACCGCCTTGCCGCCGGCGAGGGTCGTCACCGCCGTCCACAGGGGGAAGTCCGGGGCGGGGATCAGGACTTCGTCGCCGTCCTCGATCAGTGCCTGTACGGCCATCGAGACCAGCTCGGAGACGCCGTTGCCGAGCCACACGTCGTCGACCCCGACCTCCAGGCCGAGGCTCTGGTAGCGCTGGGCGACCGCCCGGCGGGCGGAGAGGACGCCGCGCGAGTCGGTGTAGCCGTGCGCCTGCGGCAGCATCCGGATCATGTCCTGGACGATCTCCTCCGGCGCCTCGAAGCCGAAGAGCGCCGGGTTGCCGGTGTTGAGGCGCAGCACGCTGTGCCCCGCCTCCTCCAGCGCGTCGGCGTGCTCGATCACCGGGCCGCGGATCTCGTAGCAGACCTCGCTGAGTTTGTTCGACTGCCGGAACTCCATGCGCCGCTTCCCCTCGGTAGCTGGTGTTGCTTGGTTTTACCAAGTGGCAGCTTGGAAAGTCCAACACATTGTCTAGACTGCGTCGCATGTCACCTCGCCGAAGCTACGACCAGTACTGTTCCGCCGCTCGGGCGCTCGACGTCGTCGGCGACCGCTGGACCCTGCTGATCGTCCGGGAGCTGCTCGCCGGTCCGCGCCGCTACACCGACCTCCACGCGGACCTGCCGGGCGTCAGCACGGACGTACTCGCCTCGCGGCTGAAGGACATGGAGCGCGACGGCCTCACCACCCGCCGCCGGCTGCCGCCGCCCGCCGCGGCCTACGTCTACGAACTCAGCCCGCGCGGGAGGGAGTTGCTGCCGGTGCTCCAGGCGCTGGGAGCGTGGGGAGCGGGAGAGCTGGGGGAGCGTCGGCCCACGGACGCGGTGCGGGCGCACTGGTGCGCGCTGCCCCTGCTGCGGGGGCTGGAGGGGGAGGGGCTGGTGGAAGTACGGCTGCGCGGCGGTGACTTCCACGACGGGGTGTTCCACCTGTACGCCGGTGCGGTCGAGGGGCCGGCCTACGGGGAGGGGCCGGCGCCCGCCGAGCCGGACGCGCGGCTGGTCCTGGACGCGGAGACGTGTGTCGCCGTGGGGCGGGGTGAGGTGCGGGTGGCGGACGCCGTGCGGGACGGGCGGATCGAGGTGACCGGGGACGGGGTGTTCGCCAAGGCGTTGCGGGAGGGGTGAACGCGGAACCGGGGCCCGCCCCTGCGAAGGGGCGGGCCCCGGTTCCGATCCGTTCTCGGCCGCGGGCGCGTCGTGGCCGGTCGCGCGGTTCCCCGCGCCCCTTACGGGGCGCGTTCTACGGGAGGTGGCGTGGGCGGCCGTTGCCGCGGGTCAGGGCGTAGCCGCCGATGCCCGCCAGCGCGGCCAGGACCGCGCCGATGCCGGTCCACACCCAGCGGTCCGACCACCAGCCGGAGGACCAGCCGTCCTCGGGTTCGATCGCGGAGAGCACGGCGGACTTCTCGGAGCCGTCCTCGTCGTCGTCCTTCGCCGACGTCACCGCGATGCCCGGCACCAGCGGTTCGGACAGGGAGCCGTCGACCGCCGCCGCGCCGCCCATGTCCTCGGAGTCCACCCGTACCTCGGTGGAGACCGGCAGACCGAGGTCGGACGTCGGCACGTTCACGACCGTGAGGCGGACGTAGTACGTGCCGGGCAGCGGGTCGTCGGCCCACGGCTCCGTCCACGCCCGGACCGTGCGCAGGACGCAGGCCAGCTCCACGGAGCCGGTGCCCGCCGCGGCGGTGCGCGTCTGCGCGCCGTACTGGCAGGCCTGCCGGCGGCGCAGACCGTCGTACACGTCGACCTGCCAGGTCTGCGCGGCGTGCGTCTCGGGCAGCTTCACGGTCGCCTTCACCGTGGCGCGCTGCCCGGCGTCCGCCGGGAACGACCAGTACAGGTAGTCGCCCGCGGAGCCGTCCGCCGTGGCCCGCTGACCCTGGTCGACCTCCGTGGCCGTACGGAACGACGTGCCCGCCTCCGTGGGCCCGTCCGCACCGGCCGACGGAGTCGGCGAGGAGTCCGCCGCCGCGGGGGCCGCCGCCAGGCCGAGCGCCAGCAGCGCCGCACCCGTCGCCTTCCCGGCCCGCGTCACGCGCGTCAGTAGCGTCGATCGCATCAGTTCGTCCTCCAGACGGCCACCCGCCAGCGCGACACCCAGCCCCACACCAGTCCGGCGAGGAAGCCCACCAGGACCAGCAGGCCCAGCAGCCACCAGCCCCGGCCGAGGCCGAACGACGCCACGTCGGACGCCTGGTCCGGGCCGTCCACGACGTCGACCGTCAGCTCCAGCGGCAGGCCCGGCGTGGTCTTCACGCCCGACGCGGGCGCGAAGGAGTGCGTCACCTGGAGGCACACGGCCTCGGTGGTCCCGGCGTCCTCGTCGTCGTCGGCCTCCGCCTTCGGGTAGCGCAGCCCCGTCGAGACGACGTCCGTACGGCCGTCACCCCCGGCCTCACCGCGCACGATCTCCCGGCCGTGCGCGGTGACCGCCCGCAGCAGCACCCCGTACGAGCGGGTCACGGCCCGGTCGGCGGAGACGCTCACCGAGGCGCGCAGCTCCTGGCCCGGCTTCAGGTCCACCCGGTACCAGCGCTGCTGCCCGAACTCCTCGCGGTCGGTGAACAGCCCCGACTCGAGCGTCGGCGCCTTCGCGCACGCCGTCGCGCCCTCGGTGGCGACCGGCGTCACCACCGGCTCGGCCGCCCGCTCGACCAACTGGCCGACCTTGCCCGCCAGTTCGTCGGTGTGCTCGATCGAGGTGTACGTCCCGCCGGTCGCCTCCGCGATGCAGCTGAGCTGCTGCCGCAGCTTGGCGCTGGGCACCAGGCCCAGGGTGTCGATGGTCAGCCCGATGCCCTTGGCCGCGATCTCCCGGGCCACCTCGCACGGGTCGAGCGGCGCGCAGGTGTCCTCGCCGTCGCTGATCAGCACGATCCGCTTGGACGCGCCGCTCTCCTCGAAGTCGTCGGCCGCCGCCAGCAGGGCGGGGCCGATCGGCGTCCACCCGGTGGGGGTCAGCGTCGCGACCGCCGTCTTCGCCTCGGTGCGGTCCAGCGGCCCGACCGGATAGAGCCGCGCGGTGTCCTTGCAGCCCGTCTCGCGGTCGTCGCCCGGGTAGTCCGCGCCGAGCGTCCGGATGCCGAGGCGCACCTCCTCCGGGGTCGCGTCGAGCACCTCGTTGAACGCCTGCTTCGCCGCGGCCATCCGGGTCCCGCCGTCGATGTCCTTGGTCCGCATGGAGCCGCTGACATCGAGGACGAGGTCGACCTGCGGCGCGTCCTCGCCGGTGGGTTCGCCGGCGGCCGCCGGGGCCGGGAGGGCGAGCCCGGCCGTCAGCGCGGCGAGCAGGGCGCACACGCCCGCCGCCAGCCGTGTACTTGTGATCATCGGCGGATCCTATTGACCCGCGGCGCCCTGCTCCAAAACGAGCCGTCAGCACACCGCCCCGGAAAGCGGATTGGGAAGTTCCGCCCACTGGTCGCCGGGTCCGCGCGGCGGCGCCAGCCGCATCAGCGTCAGCGCCTTCGCGGGCAGCGGCTCCTCGCGCAGCGCGTCCAGGTCCCCGGTGCGCGGCAGCTCCCGCACGGCCGCCTCCAGGGCGTCCCGCAGCGCGGCCCCCGTCCCCGCCGTCCCGGCCAGCGCACCGGCCACCAGGGACCCGAACAGCTTGCGGCGCAGCACCGTGACGTCGTCCGTCACCATCCGCTCCGGCAGCTCCGGGACCGCTATGCCGTGCCGGGCCAGCCGCGCCGGGCTGACCCGGAGGTCGGCCAGGTCCCGGTAGACCAGACGTACCGGCTCGCCCGCCGGGGAGAGCACCACCAGCAGGTTCTGGCCGTGCGCCTCCAGGGCCACGCCCAGCTCCAGCGCGCGCAGCCCCACCCGCACGGCGAGCCGCGCGAAACCGGCCAGCAGGTCCGGTGAGCGGGACAGCGACGCCGTCGCCAGCGCCGCCACCGGCACGACCCGCTCGCCGGTACCCGCGTAACTCTCCGGCGACTCGCGCAGCACGGCCGCGAGGTCGGGGGAGTACGCGGTCGCCGCGCCCAGGGTGCGGGTGATGTGCAGCAGCCCGTCGCAGCGCGCCGCCACCGCCTCCCCGAACGCCGACAGCGTCGCCGAGGCGCCGATCGAGGCGACGGAGATGTCCCGCACCGACGAGGTCAGCCGGGCGCTCAGCGCGGTCTTCACGTGCGGGCCGCCGGGCACGGCGAGGGTGCGCAGCGACATCAGCGGATGCGCGTCGATCCGGTGGCCCGCCTCGTCCGCCCCCTTCAGGACGTGCGCGGCCTGCCAGGGGTGCACCGGCACCAGCAGCCGGTCCCCGTCCCGCAGTTCCGCCGGCCAGGCGCCCGTCACCAGGCACTGCGACGCCGGGACCGGCACCCGCGCGAGCCCCACCACCGGCCGGTGCTCGGGCGCGTAGGCGAGCTGCTCGGCCACGGTGAACCCGGGCCGCGAGCGGCAGTTGGGGTGGAAGGGATGGCCGTCGACCACCCGCTGCTCCCACTCCCAGTCCCGCTCCGGCGGCCCGTCCGGCTCGGGCTGCGCCGCCCGGGACAGCGCCAGCGAGGCGACGCTGTGCCCCAGTTCGGCGGCGAACCCGTCCCCCCGGGGTACGGCGAGCGCGGTCATCAGCCCGGCCGGATCGGCGTACTCCGCCTCCTCGCACCGTACGGTGGTGACGTAGCCGCCCGTGCGATACGGGTCGGCCCCGGGGCCGTACAGCCGGCGGCCGTCCCGCAGACGCACGACGAGACCGTCACGGACGGATTCCCGGCCGGCGACCCACGGCAGTGGTTCATGGGCCAGCGCACGCCAGAGGCGGGAGAGCACGGCGGAGCGGGCGCCCGGCAGTTCGGCCGTGTACCGGGCGACGAGGCCGGGCCGCACGGCGGCCAGTTCCTCGGCGACCTCGGTCTCGGCGGTGGGGGGACGGTGCACGGTCGGACTCCTCGGGTACGGACTGGGTGAACGGGACGGCCGGCGGGCCCGTGCGCGAACGGCGCGTCACGCCGGGCTGACGAGGGCAGACATACTGATCATCTCCGCCCATTGACCGACAGTAGGGAACGAGTGGAACGCGTGGATGTCCTGCCCCCGCCCACCGGCGGTGACGCCGTGACCCCCGACGACGTCACCGCCCGCGCCGACGCCCGCGCGGCGGTGCCGCTGCTCAACTGCCTGCTGCGCGAGGTCGCCCGGCCCGAGCCGGGCGACGGCGACGAGAGCCGCTCCGTGTACCGCCTGCCGGCCGGCGGCCGGCTGCTGCGGGTGCGCGGCCACCGGCGCCCCACCGCCCCGGAGGTCCGCACGGCCGACGGCTGGCGGCCCCTCGGCCACACCGAACTGGTGAAGCTCGTCGCCGAGGAACTGCGCCTGTACACCGGCGTGGACAACCACGAACTGCCCGGCGAGATGACCGACAGCCGCGACGCCCTCGCCGCGCTGCTGACCGCGCGCGCCGCCGCCGTCCCGCCCGAAGACCCGTACCTGCGCTCCGAACAGGCGCTGCTCACCGGCCACACCCACCACCCCGCGCCCAAGGCCCGCGGCGGCGGCCCGGCCGCGACCTGGCTGCCCTACGCCCCCGAGGCGCACGCCCGGTTCCCGCTGGCACTGCTCGGGGTGCGCGCGGACACGGTCGTCGAGGAGGGCGTCACCTCGGCCCTCGACGCGTTCGGCACGGCCCCGCCCGGCTACCGGCTGCTGCCCGCGCACCCCTGGCAGCTCGCCCTGGTCGCCGACGCCCTCGCCCCGGCCTTCGCCGACGGCCGTCTGGTCCGGCTCGGCGAGACGGCCGCACCGGTCCACCCCACGGCGGCGATCCGCACCGTCCACGCGCCCGAGCGGGACGTGTTCCTCAAATTCAGCCTCGACGTGCGCATCACCAACGACATCAGGCGGCTGTGGCGCCACGACCTGCTGAAGCTGCGGCGCACGGACGCGGCGGCCCGCGCGGCGTTCGCGGCGGCGGAGTCCCCCGCGGCCTGGCTGAGCGACACCGGCTACCGCACCGCCTCCTTCGCCTTCGAGGAACTCGCCGTACTGGTCCGTGACGGTCTTGGCGGCCATCTGCTGCCCGGCGCCACCGCGTTGCTCGCCGCCGGTCTCGTCGAGGGGTTCCCCGGCAGCCCCCTCGACACCACCGCCGACCCGGACGCCTGGTGGGCGGCGTACCTCGCCCAGGCCGTGCCACCGGCCCTCGGCGCCTTCGCCACGCACGGCGTCGTCCTGGAGGCCCACCTGCAGAACACGCTGGTCGCGGTCGACGCGCACGGCATGCCCGTCCAGGTCCTGTACCGCGACGCCGAGGGGGTGAAGCTGGTGCGGGACGTCGGCCGGGCGGCCGGCTGGGAGCGGCTGGTGTACTGCCTGGTCGTCAACCACCTCACCGAGGTCGCCGGGGCGCTCGCCGAACGGCACCCGGGCCTCGACCCGTGGCCCGCGGTACGGCGCGAACTGGCCCGGCACGACCTGCCCGAGATACCCGCCCTGCTCGCCGCGCCCACCCTGCCCGGCAAGACCAACCTGCTGCTGCGGTGGACCGGCGCCGACGGAGCCGACGCCCGCTACCTGCCGCTGCCCAGTCCGCTGGCCGGCCGGTGACCGCCGGGGCGGGCGGTCACCGGTCGGGGTAGGCGTGGGTCTGGGCGGCTTTGACGGTCGCCCAGACCTCCGTGCCGGGCTGGAGGTCGAGTTCGGCCGCGGCGACCGCGCTGAGGTCCGCGGCGAGCGGCAGTTCACCGCCGAGCGCCACACGGATGCGGTCACTGTGCGTCTCCAGCCCCGTCACCTCGCCCCGCCAGAGGTTGCGGGCGCTGGAACCGGTGGGCCGGGTCCGGTACACGGTCACGGCGCTCGGCGGGAACGCCACGAACACCGGCCCGGCAAGGTCCTCGGTGGTGGTGACGGACGGACCGGTGTCCAGCGTGACGGTGTGGCCGTCCGCCTCACCGTGGTAGAGGTTCAGGCCGACCAGCTGGGCGATGTAGTCGGTACGCGGCCGGCGGGCGATCTCCGACGGGCCGCCCTCCTGGACGACCCGGCCGTCCTCGACGACGACCAGCCGGTCCGCCAGCACCATCGCGTCCAGCGGATCGTGGGTGACGAGCACGGCGACCGCCTCGAACTCGGCCAGATGGCGCCGCAACTGCGCGCGGACCTCCAGCCGGGTACGGGCGTCCAGCGCCGCCAGCGGCTCGTCGAGCAGCAGCAGCCGGGGCCGGGTGGCCAGCGCGCGGGCCAGGGCGACGCGCTGCGCCTGCCCGCCGGAGAGCCGCCGCGGCTTGGCCCCGGCGTGGCCGGCGAGACCGAGCCGGTCCAGCCACTCGGCCGCCCGCGCCCGTGCCTCCGCCTTGCTCGCGCCCTGGCAGCGCGGCCCGAACGCCACGTTGTCCAGCGCGGTCAGGTGCGGGAAGAGCAGATAGTCCTGGAAGACGACGCCCACCGGGCGCAGTTCCGGCGGGGTGCGCTCCAGCTCCGCGCCGTCCAGCCGCAGCCGCCCGCCCGCGCCGAGCGGGGTGAGCCCGGCCAGGGCGCGCAGCGCGGTGGTCTTCCCGGCGCCGTTCGGGCCGAGCAGGGCGACGACCTCGCCCGGCGCGGCGGTCAGCGCCACGTCGAGCCGGAAGTCGCCGCGGGCGACGACGAGCCGCGCGTCCAGGCCCTCGCCCGGGGAGGTGGCGAGGGAACGGTCGGCCTTGTGGGTCTCGGTCATGAGGCGCTCATCCCGCGGTCATCCAACGGTCACGGAGCCCGGCGAGGACGGCGACGGACACGGCCAGCAGTACGAGACTGAGGGCGGTGGCGGCCTCCGGATCGCTCTGCAGGGCCAGGTAGACGGCGAGCGGCATGGTCTGGGTACGGCCCGGGAAGTTGCCGGCGAAGGTGATCGTCGCGCCGAACTCGCCGAGCGCCCGCGCCCAGGCCAGTACGGCACCGGCCGCGATGCCCGGCGCGATCAGCGGCAGCGTCACCCGGCGGAACGCGGTGAAGCGGGAGGCGCCCAGCGTGGTGGCCGCCTCCTCGAACCGCGGGTCAGCGGCGCGCAGCGTGCCCTCGACACTGATGACGAGGAACGGCATCGCGACGAACGCCTCCGCGATGACGACACCGGTGGTGGTGAACGGCAGCGTGAGACCGAACCAGTCGTCCAGCCACCGGCCCACGATGCCGTTGCGGCCGAGCGCCATCAGCAGCGCCACACCGCCGACGACCGGCGGCAGCACCAGCGGCAGCGTCACCAGCGCCCGCACCAGACCCCGGCCGCGGAAGTCGACCCGGGCCAGCAGCCACGCCAGCGGCACCCCGATCACCAGGCTCACCGCGGTCGCCAGCGTGGCGCACACCAGGGACAGCCGCAGCGCCTGCCACACCTCGGCGCTGGTCAGCTGCTCGGGCAGGCTGCCCCACGGGGTGCGCACGAGCAGCGCGACCAGCGGCACGATCAGGAAGGCGAGACCGAGCAGCGCGGGCACCAGCAGCGGCAGCGGCACACCGCGGACCTGGGCCCGCACGCGCCGGCGCCGCGGCCCGCCCCCGAGGGTCTCGGTGACGCCCTTGCCGTCCTGTGTCACGGCTTGATGAACCCGGCCTCGGTCAGCACCTTCTGCCCCTCGGCCGACCGCACGAGCGAGATGAACGCCTGCCCCGCGTCGGGGTTCTGGGCGTCCTTCAGCCCGGTGATCGGGTAGTCGTTGAGGGCCTCGGAGGATTCGGGGAAGTCCACGCCCTCCACCTTGTCACCCGCCGCGCGCACATCGGTCTTGTAGACGACGGCCGCGTCGGCCTCCTTCAGCTCCACCTTGGTCAGGGCGGCCTTGACGTCCTGCTCGTAGGAGACGGGGGTGAGCTTCAGGCCGCTGGCGTCCAGCGCCGTCTTCGCGGCGGCGCCGCACGGCACCTCCTCGGCGCAGAGCACGACCTTCAGCTCCGAGTCGGTGAGGTCCTTCAGCGACGCGACCTTGTCGGGGTTGCCCGGCAGGGTGGCGATCTCCAGCTGGTTGCGGACGAAGGTCTCCGGGGTGCCGTCGGCCGCCCCGGCATCCGTGACGATCTTCATCGTCTTGGGGCTGGCCGAGGCGAAGACGTCGGCCGGGGCGCCGCCCGTGATGCTCGCCGCGAGCGAGTCGCTGCCGCCGAAGCTGAACGTCACCTCGGTGCCCGGGTGCGCCTTCTCGAACTGCTCGCCCAGCTCCGTGAAGCTCTCCTTCAGCGAGGCCGCGGCGAACACCGTGACCGTGCCGGACACCTGGTCGGAGGAGCCCGAACCGGACGCCGACGCCGACGCCGAGGAGCCGGACCCCGCGTCCGAGTCGTCCGACGACGAGCAGGCGGTCAGGACGAGCAGAGCGGCGGCGCCCGCGCCGGCCACCCGCGCGGTCCGGCGGGTGCGGCGGTCACGGCGCACGGTAGAGGTCATCACGAATCCACTCCCTCGGGTCATGACCAGATCATAGTGCTGCACGTGCGAGGTGAATGTCGCCTGTGCCTTCGCATGATCCAAGATTCCGATCCGGGAAGCTGGCATGTGCGTTTGTACGGCGGTCGGGTGCGGGTACCGTCTACCCGGAGGTGGTGGCCCATGAGCCGATCCCTCGCCCTGGGCGGCGACCTGACCCGACCGGCCCGGCTGACCGTGCCCGACCTGCTGGCCTGGCCGCAGCAGACCGCCGACGTCAGCTTCGAGTGCGCCACCAGCGGCATCCGGCACCACCGCTTCACCGGCCCGCTCCTGCACGGAGTCCTCACCGACGCCGGACCGGGGTTCGACCCCGTCCGCCGCAAGGACCGGCTGCGCTTCCTCATCGCGGTCTCCGGCGCGGACGGCCATCGGACGCTGCTCTCCTGGGCGGAGATCGACCCGGACTTCGGCCGCGCGCCCGTCCTGCTCGCCGTCACCCTCGACGGCACCCCGCTGGACCGCGAGGGCCCGCAACTGGTCCTGCCCCAGGACCGCTGCGGCGCCCGGCACATCAGCGGCGTGGACGCGATCCGGGTGGACGGCGGTTACGCCTGGGCGTGAGCCCGGGAGACGCTCACCCGGGCGGTCACGCCTGGGCGTGAGGCCGGGAGACGCTCACCCGGGCAGTTACGCCTGGGCGTGAGCCCGGGAGACGCTCACCCGGCGGAGGTCACGGAGCGCGGTCGACATGCACGTTGGTCGACTTCACCCGGGCCGTGGCCTCCATGCCGACCTCCAGGCCCAGTTCCTCCACGGCCTCGCGGGTCAGCAGCGACACCAGCCGGTGCGGACCGGCCTGGATCTCCACCTGGGCGGCGACGTCACCGAGCTTCACGGCGGTGACGATGCCCGGGAACGCGTTGCGCACGGACGTGTGCGAGGTCTCCTCCTCGCCGCCGCCCGCCTTCGCCAGCTCCACCGAGAAGGCGGCCAGGTCCCGGCCGTCGACGAGCCGCCGGCCGCTCTCGTCCCGGTGCGTGGCCACCCGCCCGGCGTCCGCCCACCGCCGCGCGGTGTCCGGACTGACACCGAGCAGCCGCGCCGCCTGGCCGATCGTGTAGGACTCCATGGCGGTCACGATACGTGAGGGGTACGACCTCCCCGCCGGACCGCCCGCGGGTACCCGGAGAGACCGGAGGGATACGTACTGGACCGCCCGGTCGGGGCACGACTACTGTGCGGACGCCCGCGTCACCTGAAGCAGCCCACAAGAGACCGAGGCATGGCCGGTGCCCACGACACCCACCCGCGCCCGGACACTCTGGCGCGACGCCGACTTCCGCCGGCTGTGGATCGGCCAGACCGCCTCCCAACTGGGCGAACACACCACGCTTGTGGTCCTTCCGCTCTTCGCCGTCCTGACGCTGCACACCGACGCGGGACAGCTGGGCGTCCTCCGCGCGGTGGGGCAGGCGCCGATCCTGCTGCTCTCCCTGTTCGCCGGGGCCTGGGTGGACCGGTGGCGGACCCGTACGACGATGGTCCGCACGGACGCCGCCCGTGCGCTGCTCCTGGGCGGTGCCGCCGTCGCCGCGCTCCTCGGCCGGCTCGGCCCGGCCGCCCTCCTCGTGCTCGCCTTCGCCGTCGGCACCCTGTCCGTCTTCTTCGACGTGGCGTACCAGACCTCCCTCGTCCGTCTGGTCCGGCGTGACCAGCTGGTACGGGGCAACAGCGCGCTGGAGGGCAGCCGGTCCGCCGCGCAGATCGGCGGCCCCGCGCTCGGCGGCGCGGCGGTGTCGCTGCTCACGGCGCCGGTCGCCACCGCATCGACGGCGGTCTTCTTCGCACTGTCGTTCCTGTCGATCCGGCGGATACGCACCGACGCCGAGTCGCTCCCGGAACGGGGCGAGCCGGAGGACCGCTCCCGCACCCGCGTGCTGCGGCGGATCCGCGAGGGCCTGCGCTTCGTCGCGGGTCACACCGCGCTGCGGACGGTGTGTCTGGCCTCGGCCGCCTTCCAGTTCTCCTACGCGGCCCTGATCACCGTCCACCTGCTCTTCCTCACCCGCGAACTGCACCTGTCGGGCACCCTCGTCGGGCTGGTCCTCGCGGCGGGCGGACCCGGCGCGCTGCTCGGCTCACTGCTGGCCGCACGGCTGCCGGGACGGTTCGGCCACGGCCCGGTGCTCGTGGGCGCGGCCGTCCTCGGCGACGGCGCGTACCTGTGCGTACCGGCGCTGCACGGGTCCGCCGCGCCGACGGTGACCGTGCTCCTCACGGTGGGCTTCGTGTTCGGGTGCGGGGGCCAGGTGGTCAACGTGACCGTCATGGCGGTACGGCAGTCCGTCACACCGGACGCCCTCCAGGGCCGTACGGCCGCGACCATCACGTTCGTCGGCATGGGCCTGGCCCCGCCGGGGTCGCTGACCGGCGGTCTCCTCGCGCGGGAGTGGGGCCTGCGGACGAGCCTCCTGGTGACGGCGGCGGCCATGCTGCTGTCGCCGGTGGTGATGGCGCTGTCGCCGCTGGCACGGCTGGGCCGGGACCTGCCGGCCACCGCCCGCCCGGCCTGAGGACGGACCGGGACGCCCCCGCCGCTCCGCCACTACCAAGCTATAGGGCACGGGGGGCCTTGCGGCAAGGCCCTCCCGGTGCCGCACAATCACCGGCCGGGGCCGCGTCCGAGGCGGCCGGGGGGAGTGCCGTCATGATCGATGTCATCGTGGCCGGCGGGGGGCCGACCGGCCTGATGCTCGCCGCCGAACTGCGGTTGCACGGCGTACGGGTGGTCGTGCTGGAGAAGGAACCGGAGCCGGCTCCGTACGTCCGCGCGCTCGGCCTGCACGTGCGCAGCGTCGAGGTGCTCGACCAGCGCGGCCTGCTGGAACGCTTCCTCGCCCACGGCAGGCAACGCCCGGTCACCGGCTTCTTCGCCGGACTCGCCCGGTCGGCCCCCGACCTGCTCGACACGGACCACGGCTACGTCCTCGCGATCCCGCAGACCGTCACCGACCGCCTGCTCGCCGAACACGCCGCGCGGCTCGGCGCCGACGTCCGGCGCGGCAGCGCGCTGACCGGACTGAGCCAGGACGCGCACGGGGTCGACGCCGAGCTGGCCGACGGCACGGTACTGCGCTCGCGCTGGCTCGTCGGCTGCGACGGCGGCCGCAGCACCGTGCGCACCCTGCTCGGCGTGGGCTTCCCCGGCGACCCCGCCACCGTCGAGACACTGCTGGGCGAGATGCGGGTGACCGCTCCGGCCGAGGAGGTGGCCGCGGTCGTCGCCGACGTCCGCAGGACCGAACTCCGCTTCGGTGTCGGGCCGGTGGGCGACGGGGCGTACCGCGTCGTCGTGCCCGCCGACGGGCTCGCCGAGGACCGTACGGTGCCGCCGACGCTGGAGGAGTTCAGGCAGCGGCTGCGGATGTACGCCGGTACCGACTTCGGCGTGCACTCCCCGCACTGGCTCTCCCGCTTCGGGGACGCGACCCGCCTCGTGGAGCGCTACCGCACCGGCCGGGTCCTGCTGGCCGGCGACGCCGCGCACATCCACCCGCCGACCGGCGGACAGGGCCTCAACCTCGGCCTCCAGGACGCGTTCAACCTGGGCTGGAAACTCGCCGCGGAGATCGCCGGCTGGGCCCCGCCCGGCCTGCTGGACAGCTACCACACCGAACGGCACCCGGTGGCCGCCGACGTCCTCGCCACCACCCGCGCCCAGATGGAACTGCTGTCGACCGAGCCGGGCCCGCGGGCGGTGCGGCGGCTGCTGGCGGAACTGACGGGGTTCGAGGAGGTGAACCGCTACCTCGTACAGAAGGTCGCGGCGCTGGACATCCGTTACGACGTCGGCTCCGGCGACGACCACGGCCTCCTCGGCCGGCGGCTGCGGGACGTGCGGCTGGCCGAGCCGCCCGGACGCCTCTACGCGCTGCTGCGCGGCGGCAGGGGACTGCTGCTCGACCGGACCGGCCTGCTGTCGGTGGCGGGCTGGGCGGACCGGGTCGATCACGTCGTCGACACGGGCGCGGACCTGCCCGTACCCGCGGTCCTGCTGCGGCCGGACGGCCATGTGGTGTGGGCCGGCGAGGACCGGAGCGATCTGGTGGCCGGACTGTCGCGGTGGTTCGGCAACGCCGCCGCCGACGCCGCCGAGTCCGGTGATCGAACGTTCCGGCCCCGCACTCCGTCCAGGTCATGAAACCGACCCGACGGAACGAGGACCCACAGATGCGACGACACACCCACACCCTTACCGCCCTCGCCGCCGTCGCCGCCGCCGTGCTGACGGCGACCGCCTGTACGGCGTCCGGCGGGGGCGGCGGCGAGGCAGCCGCCTCCTGCGCGATCACCGCCACCTACGGAGGCCGCACCTACACCGACGCCACCGGCCCGGACTTCACCCTCGGCGCGGCGCTCGGCACCGCGGAGTTCCCGCCCTGCCTCGACACCCCGAACGACCCCGACACCACGCCCGCCCACGAGCCGACGACCGCGTACGCCGTCGTCGGCTCGGACCCGAGGGAGGCCATCGCGGTGCGGTGGGACGACGACGAACTGATGCTGCTCACGGCAGACCCCGGCCCCGACTCCGAGGACGGCACGGCCGAGTGACGTCGAAGCGACGACGTCACGACCGCGCACCCCCGCCCGTGAGTTCGACGACCCGGCCCTGACCCGGTCCTTACACCTGCACACCTACGCGCACGTGTCTGCCGTGCAGCGGACCCCGGCCGGGAGGATGCCGCCAGAGTCCACCCCGAGGGCCGGCGGCAAGGCACGCTTCTCCCGCCCGCGCGTCCTCGCATGCAACCAGTAGGCCCCCTCAGCAGTCGTACTCCTCACACGCAAGACCGGTCTCGGGGGAGTCCGCTGTTCGTCGGCGTCCTTCGTGGCCTCCGTAATCGGGGAGCAGGGCCGCATGACGTCGTACCGTTTCAATCCTCCGCCCGGCTGGCCGGCGCCCGCGCCGGGGTGGGTTCCTCCGCAGGGCTGGCGGCCGGATCCTTCCTGGCCGGCGCCTCCGCCGGGCTGGCAGTTGTGGGTGCCGGAGCAGTCGTCGGCGGCGGGACCGGCTCCCGGTGGTGGGGCGGGAGTCGCTCAGGGGGGCCTGTTCGGGCGGCGGCGCAAGCAGGCGGAAGCGGCGGCGGAGAACCTCGCGGGCGAACTGGCCCGCAGCGAGGAGCGAGCGCGGACGCTGGCGGCACAGGTGACCCAGCTCACCGACCAGTTGGCGCGGGTGATCGGCGCCGACAGCGCGACGATCGCCGCCGAGCAGGAACGGCTGCGGCAGGCCCACGAGGAGAAGCAGGCCGAACTCCAGCGCATCGACGGTCTGCTGGACGCCAAGGTGGAACACGCGGCGGAACGGGCCGCGCGGTCACTGGTCGACGTACGCGACCAGGCTCACGCGCTGGGGCAGCAGGCGGAGCAGGCCCAGCGGCAGGTGGCCGCCGCGCAGGCGGACCTGGTGGTCATCGACGAGGTGCGGATGCTGCAGGAGGCCGGCATCTACGAGTACCGGCACCCGCTGGCCGACGCCGTGGCGTACGCGGGGCGGCTGGAGGAGATCAAGACCCGGTACAAGCGGCTGGCCCGGGAGAACGGCGCGGTCCTGGCGGCCCAGGACTGGACCGTCAACGGCTCCCTGGCCCAGGGACGCAAGATGGTGCGGGACTTCTCCAAGCTGATGCTGCGCGCCTACAATGCCGAGGCGGACAACGCGGTACGCGGGATGCGTCCCCACCGGCTGTCCTCGCTGATCGACCGGCTGGGCAAGACCCGCGAGACGATCGCGCGGCTCGGCGCCACGATGCACATCCGCATCAGCGACGAGTACCACCGGCTGCGCGTCCAGGAACTGGAGCTGACCGCCGACCACCTCGCCCGCAAGGAAGCGGAGAAGGAGGCGCAGCGGGAGTTGCGCGCCGCGCAGCGGGAGGAGGAGCGGCTGCAACGGGAGATCGAACGTGAGCGGCAGCGGCTGGAGAAGGAACGCGGTCACTACGAGAGCGCGCTGCGGCGGCTGCGCGCCGGGACCGGTGACGCGGCCGGTATCGCGGAGCTGGAGGGCAGGCTCGCCCAGCTCGACGACGACCTGCGTGCGGTGGAGGCCCGCGAGGCCAATATCCGGGCCGGATACGTCTACGTCATCTCCAACATCGGCGCGTTCGGGGAACGCATGGTCAAGATCGGCCTGACCCGGCGCCTCGACCCCATGGACCGCGTCAACGAACTCGGCGACGCCTCGGTGCCCTTCCGCTTCGACGTCCACGCGCTGATCTTCAGCGAGGACGCCGTGGGTCTGGAGCGCCGGCTGCACCAGGAGTTCGAGGACCGACGGGTCAACCGCGTCAACACGCGGCGGGAGTTCTTCTACACCACCCCCGCGGAGGTCCGCACCGCACTGCGGCGGCTGGCCGGCCAGCACCTCCTGGAGTTCACCGAGACGGCGGAGGCCCCCGAATGGCGCGCGAGCCGCACGCCCGCGCAGCACGGGCACGGACCGGTGCGCTGATTCTTCGCGGAATGTGCCGACAACAGCCTGCACAGTGCACTTTTCCGCCTTAGAGTTGCCGCACTGTGCTCGTGTGGGGGGATCCATGTACGAAATCACGAAGGGTGCCAATGTCGCGTTGGCGGCCCTGAGCGAGAACACCGGCTCCGTGATCGTGAGCCTGCAGTGGGCGAGTCGGTCGGGTGAGGGCGACGCGGATGTGTCCGTCCTGCTGCTGGGGGAGAACGGCCACGTCCGTGGTGACGGCGACTTCTGCTTCTACAACAATCCCGTGGCCGCCGACGGAAGCGTCGAACTGCTGGGCAAGAAGCCGACGGGAGAGGGCAGCGAGGACCGTATCGTCTTCGACCTGACTGCCGTGCCGTCCGGCGTCGAGCGCATGGTGATCGCCGCGAGCCGGTACGAGGGAGCGCGCTTCGACGAACTCGACGGACTGCGGGCCACGCTGGCCGACGCCTCGGGAGAGGACCTGCTCCGCTTCGCCATCGACGACCCCGGCTCGGTGAGCGCCTTCGTCTTCGCCGAGCTCTACCGGCGCCAGGGAGAGTGGAAGTTCCGGGCCATCGGCCAGGGTTACGACAGCGGCCTGGCCGGCCTCGCGACGGACTACGGCGTCGACATCGACGACGACACGCCCACCGAGGAGAGCGCCGAGGCCGCCGACGACGGGCCGGTCGTGACCACCGGTGCCGCCCCGGCCGCGGCCCCCACGGTCGTGATCGTGCCGGGGCCTGCGAAAGAGATCGTGCCGGAGCCTGCGCGGCCGGTCCCGGCCGCGCAGGCTCCGGCGGCCAGGGCACCGCGCCCCCGCACCGCCAAGAAGAAGATCACGCTCCCGCCGACGGCCAGGAAGACTCTGGCGGAGAACGAGTCCTGGAGGGAGGCCCGGCTCTTCCCCGTCTCCGCCGTCAAGAGCGACCGTGACCGCGAGATGCGCGCCACCTCGGTGCTGCTGTCGGTGATGTCCCAGGTCCCCGAGTTCGGGCGCCGCCTGACCGCCGCCTTCGGCGCACCGGCCGGTCGCATGGAGACCTTCACCGAGGTCACCCTCCCCAACGGCGACTCACCCCGACGGCCCGACGGTGTCATCCGGGTGGAGCGGGCCGGCAAGCTCTGGACCGCTCTCGTGGAGACCAAGACCAACGGCAACGCCCTGAAGTCCGAGCAGGTCCAGGCGTACATGGACATCGCCGCCCGCCGCGGCTACGAGGCCGTCATCACCCTCTCCAACGACGTGGCCCTCGAAGGCAGCCCCCTCGTCGACGTCAAGGTCGACAACCGCCGCAAACACAAGGTCGCCCTGTGGCACCTGTCCTGGGCCGAGATCGCCCACCAGGCACAGATGCTCATCCGGCACGAAGGGGTCGGCAACAGCGCCCACGCCTGGCTGTTGCAGGAACTCCTGCACTACGTCCAGCACGACAACTCCGGTTGCCACGGCTTCCAGAACATGGGGCCGGCCTGGGTCCCGGTCCGCAACGGCATCGACGACGAGACCCTGTGCCAGGGCGACGCCCGCGCCCTGGAAGTCGTCGAGAGCTGGGAACGCCTCGTCCGTCAGGTCTGCCTCGGCCTCGGCGGCGAACTCGGACAGAAGGTACTCCCGGTCCGACGCGCCAAACGTGGCGTCGACTCCGGCCTGCTCCGCGCCCAGATGGCCGACCGGCTCTGCCTGGAGGGCCGTCTGCAGGCGGAACTCCGTATCGACGGTACCCCCGGCGTCCTGTCCCTCACCGCCGACCTGCGCACCGGCAAGCTGCGTACGTCCATCGAGACGGCGGCGCCGACCGAGGGTTACCCGCTGACCTGGGCCAAGCGGCTCATCCGCAAGCTGGCCGAGGCGCCGGCCGACCTGCACATCGAAACCCTGGTCGACACGGAGACCGGCGGCCCGCGCGGCACGCTGGAACGCCTGCGTCCCGAACCCGGGGACCTCCTCCCGAAGAACGGCGCGCAGATCACCGGCTTCCGTCTGTCCCTGCTCAAAAGCATGGGCAGCACCCGCGGCACCGCGGAGACGGGCTTCATCCGAAGCGTCGACGACGCCGTGCACCGCTTCTACTCGACGGTGGCCGTCCACCTGGACCGTCGCGACCGTCACCAGTCCCACGCGAAGCCGACGGATGTCTCCTCGATGAAAGGCAGGTAGTGAGCCTTTTCCAACCTGACGGGTGGTTGGGCCGGCGCCCCGGTGGCGGGCATGAAGAAAGCCCCTGGTAGACGGGTTCACGACCAAGATCACCAGTCCGCCAGGAGCTCTCGTGCTTGTCTACCCGTCTGCCATCAATCTGTCCAGCCGTACCCTGCAGCGTCTCGCCGGTCTGCTCGCGGGTCACCGGCGTCGGATCGGATCCCGCCGGCGCCGCCTCGCCTGTGGCCGGCAGGCCCTGCTCGTCCTCGCGCACCTGCGCTGCGGTGACACTCCCCCAGCCTCCGGCCGCGGGCACCCCCAACGCCCGCCTCGCGGCAAGTTTCCGCATCGGGATCGCGACGGTCTACCGCTATATACGCGAGGCCGTCGACCTCCTGCCCCGCTGGCTCCGACGCTGGAGCAGGCCATGGACACGGTCCGCAGGAAGGCGTACGTGATCCTCGACGGCACGCTCCTGCCCATCGACCGTATCGCCGCCGACCGCCCGTATTACTCGGGGAAGAAGAAGCACCACGGCATGAACGTGCAGGTTCTCGCCGACCCCACCGGACGCCTGATCTGGGCCTCGGACGCACTGCCGGGAGCCACGCACGACCTGACCGCGGCCCGGACCCACGACATCCCGGCCACGCCGGCCGCCGGCGACATCAAGTGCTGGGCAGACAAGGCGTATCAGGGTGCGAGCCCGGCCATCCGAGTCCCGTTCCGCGGCAGGAATCTGCGCGGCTGGCGTCGGCGTCACAACCGGGACCATGCCAAGATCCGCAGCCTCGGCGAACGCGCCATGGCGATCCTGAAGGGCTGGCGGATCCTGCGGAAGCTCCGCTGCAGCACCACCCGGATCACCGCCATAGTCCGAGCCGTCGTCGCCCTCGAACTCGCCAACTGATCAAGATGGAAAAGCCTCAGTATGTGCTGGCTGTCCTGTGGCATTTGGTCGAGCTGCAGTCGACTCAGAACGAGCCGCTCGACCGTATCGTCATGGCACCGCTGTCAGCGTCGCCGAGTTGCAACGCCGGAACGTCTTGCCGGTCCCGGACACCGCCCGTCGTTCCGCGCCCGCACCGTTACAGACCGACCTCATCCCAGGGACCGAGGGCATTGAGGCGCGCGAGCCGCACGCTGTTGAGCCACTCACCGCAGAAGGAAGTTCTCCGGCTGCCACTCCCAGGCGGTCACGAAGGAGCGGGCATTCCGGTGCCACGCAACCGTCCCGTAGGCGCTCAGCCGATTAGCGGTGCCAGCGCGGTCCCGCCCGCGATGATTCGCCAGGCGGGCACCCGCACCGTACGGCTCACAGGGCAGGGTTTGGCCCCGTGGCCTCCGGAGGGCAGGCCGGTGAGCAGGTCGCCTCGCGCTTGGATCAGGCGAAGGTGCCGTGCGGGGTCCGCACCGGGCTCCGGGCCGGGGTCGATCAGCACCGCCGTGTTCCTGCCGGCGTCGGTGAACAGCAGGTCCACAGGGTGGCCGCCCACCAGTACGGCCCGTTCCAGATCGGTGACGCCCCGTGCGGCCAGGTATCGCTGCAGACGGTCGGCGAGGTCCTCGCGGGCCCCGGTCACCGCACCGGATGTGCTTATCTCGGTCCTCGTGCCGTCGTCGCCCGCTCCCCATGGTGCCGAACGCGCGGCGAGCAGGGCGGGCAGGCCGCTCTGGTCTTGCCAGAAGGCACGGCCGCCCACCGTGATCAGTTGCGACTTGGCCCGGGTGACCGCCACGTTCCACAGGTTGACCTGACTCGCGACCCAGTGTGTTGTGCGGGGCGGTGTGTTGGGTGCCGCGACCGGGCTGAGCACCATTACATCCCGCTGACCGCCTTGGAAAGTATGGACGGTGCCGACCCGGACGCGGTCGTCGTCTCGCCACATCCGTGCCAGTGTCTCCTTCTGCGCCCGGAACGGCGTGACCACTCCCACCGTCGCCTCCTGCGGAAGTCCTGCCAGTAGAGCGTCGACCACGCTGTGGACGGCCGCCGCCTCCTCTGCGTTCCGCCAGGACTGTCCGTCGATACCGCGCGCCGACTCTCCGGACGGTACGTCGACCCAGCCGAGCACCGGTGCCGGATCGGCCGCTCCCACCGGGTCGTACGCCGGCACCTGCCGTCGCACGTCGGTCAGCACTCGCAACCGGCCGCCATAGCAATGGCCGTTCACAATGTCAGCGATCCGAGGGTGGCAGCGGTAGTGCTCGTCGAGGAGCAGCGCGCTGTCACCGTGCTGTTCGGCCGCGTGGTACGAGGAGTACACGTGGTAGGTGAGGCGGTGGTGTTCCAGCTGTGCGGCGCTCAGCCCGGCCCGCACTCGTGCCTGACGTTCCTGCTGCGGTGACACGCCGGGAATGTGCCCGAGCTGCATGGGGTCACCGATGATCAGTGCCCGGCGGGCCCGGAACAGCAGCGGCAGCACCGACGGGATGGAGCACTGGCTGGCCTCGTCGATGACGACCAGATCGAACAGCTTTGGGGCGAGTTCCAGTTGTCGCACAGAGTGGGTGCTGACGGCCCACCCCTTGATGTGCGTCATCAGGTTTTTCTGGCTGCGCTGGTAGCCGGAGCGGCGGCGGAGCGCCTGGAGCCGCTGATTCATGAGCCCGGTGGCCCGGCCCAGGGCCTCGGCCGACAGGGCACGGGACAGTTCAGCTGACAGCCAGGACAGCGCCTCAGCCGCCGCGAGCCGGGACTGCTTGAGTCCTTCCTCGTCCCATTCCGCATGCCGGTGGACGAGTTCTCGCACCTCCCGCTCCACGGACACGATCCCGGCCAGCGATTCCAGCAGTTCGGGTGGCACGGGCCGTCCCGTCGCCCACTCGGGCCACGCCGGTCCGGCACCGTCCGCACGGTCCGCTCCAGCGGCGACGAGTGTGGCGAGTGTGCGTCCGCGCCGCCACGCCCCGAGCTGCCACCAGCGGGCCACGGCCGTCTTGCCTGCCCGCTCCGCCCACCGGCCCAGCGATACGACGCCGGCGACGTTCGCCGACCAGATCCCTTCGAGTAGGTGCAGGGGCAACTCCAGGTCCGCAGCCCGTTCCTCCCGGCTGCGGAGCAGCTCCAGCAGATGTCCTTCCTCGCCAACGCGGTGTGCAGCCTGTGCCCGCAGCCGTTCGGACGTCCCCCGGGTGTTGCGCAGCTCACCGCCCACTGTGGCCGATCCGCGTCGCGGCACCTCAGTCGGTTCGTCGAGCAGCCATTCCAGTTTGGCCGCTTCCCGCTCCAGCGCCTCCGCGTTGCCTGTCCGCATCAGCAGACCGGGCGCGATGTCGTCGCAGCGCTGGGCGACGACGTTCACGGCCTCGTTGTTCGTGGAGGCGACAAGCACCGACTGCCCCGCGGCCACACAGGTGGTGACGACCGCCGTGACGACTTCGCTCTTGCCCGTGCCGGGAGGCCCGGTCGCCACCGTCAGCGGCTGGGTCATCGCCGACGAGATCACCGATTCCTGGCTCTCGTTGCACGGTCCCGGAGCGATGGGCCTAACCGGGTCCGCAGCGACGGCAGTCGGCATCTGCCGAGCCTCTCCGTTCAGTAGGGCGTCCAGAGCAGTGCCCGTCATCTGTACTGTTCGCGTGGAGATCTGAAGCAGGTTGTCCACCAGAGCTTGGGTGGCCATGGTCTCCGCGCCCGAGGGCACGAGCAGCACGGCCGTGTTGTGCGCGCCGGGCCGCAGCGCCTGCATCACCGTGCGCTCGCTCAGCGCGGACGGGTCCAGCGGCTCGAGCTCCGGCAACCCGAGCTCGTCCAGCAGCTCCCGCACAGCGCGAAGCATCTGGGCGTCATTACCCTCCTGCCAGGCCGGCTGCCAGCGCGCGACCAGGTCGGCCGCGTCACTCGCGTCCAGGAGCTCCGCGACGACACCGCTGTGCAGAGAAGGCACACCGCTGGGCCGGAGCACATCCCGGCCCTCCTCGTCCGGCGCCAGTTCCATCTGCTGGATGAGCAACGGCGCCAGCTCCACCGTGGCGCGCCGTCCTCGGCCTGCGTCTCGCGCGGGCAGCGTGATCGCCGGATAGCCGTACCAGCATTCCTGCCGTGCCCCCGCCTCGGTGTCCGAGCCGCTCCGCCCCTCCGGCCGGGGCAGCGCTCCGGGCGCGACGATGTGCGGTCCCCGCCCCGACTGGATGGTTTCCTCACCCTGGGCCAACAGAAAGTACTTCTTGTTCCGGCCGCTGTTCCGTTCGGGCCGCATCCCGGCCGCCGCCTGCGCGGTGAGGCAGTCCGCGTAGTACCTCAGCAGCCCCTGCCGGTCGACGCCGTCCCGCTCGTCCGCCTCCGCTAGCTCCCGGGCCTTCAGCAGCGTGGGGGAATGCCGGACGGCTTCGGCACCGTCGTGAGGAAGCACGGGGAGCCGCACCGGCCGTGCCACTGACCGGGCAAAGGGAAGGCGACGCGTCGCCCTGATCGTGGACTTGGTGGGCCGCTGCTCCTCCGGTACGCCGTCGCGGGTCATCTCTGTGGTCAGGTAGTCGAAGAGGTCGTCCGGGGTGATCCAGCCGCCCTCTTTGATCCGGCCGCTACGCAGCCCCTCGACGATCTCCCCGGTGAACCGGGACGTGCCGAGGCTCGACCCGGGCGGCGCCATCGCGGAGGCTGCTTGGAGGGCGTCGGACGCAGTGATGAAGTACACGCCCGTCGGCCGTAGCAGCGTGCTCGGCGAGGGCGGGTCCGGTTCCCCCGACGGGCCCTTCGCGGTCCATCCCTGGACGACTGACCCACTGGAGCAACAGTCAAGCAGCACCAGCTTGGAGGCGGCCCGACAGGATTGGAGCATCCGCTCCAGAAATTCCGCCGGTACGGCCGTGCCAGGCAGGTCGGACGGGTTGGTGTCTCGGGTCAGGAAGTACAGCTGGCCGTCCTGCTCGCAGAACTCGCCGTGCCCGCTGAAGTAGAGCAGCGCGGTTTCGCTCGGCTGTCGCGCCTCCAGGAATGTCTCGACGGCGTGCAGCATTTCCGCCCGTGTCGGTTCTGCGGCCAGAGCGCACTCGTTGTACATGCCGATCTCGGTGTTCTCCAGCACTGCCTGCATGTAGTGCAGATCGGCGCGTACGGCCGGAAGGTCGGAGTAACTCTCGCTGTCGTACGTGGAGACGCCGACGAGCAACGCGTGCCGGTCGTTGTCGGTCATTGCCGCTCACCCCGTCGTCGCCGTGTCGCCGTCGCCGTCGTCCGTGATGAATCGCTCGATCAGCGTGTCGTCCTCGCGGGCCTCCTTGCCGGTGATGTGCAGGGTTGACCCGTCGGGACGCTTGACCACGATGGTGCGTTGCGGAACGCGCGCCAGCCACGTCTGCACCAGCGCGACCACGAACGAGCCGGCGCTCAGCAGCAACCCGACGGTCTCGACGGACGGCCCGCCCTTGTCGCCGACTCCTGCCGCGCTGCCGGACTTGGGCAGATCCAGCCCCGCAGACGGGTCCGCCTCGCCGAGCGCGGCGAGTAACTCGCGTGCGTCCTTACGGGCGCGCAGCGGATCATCGTCGATGACGGAGATCAGGTATCCGGTGTGATTGTCGGGCATGGCGGTCTTGTGCTCCCCCTGGATTCACCGGCCCTTTGCCGGGTGACCGAGACTAGTGTCCAGAACTGACAACACACGCCCACGAGCGCCGAAGGTCTCCGGCGTTGGCGTGAAACTGGCCGACGATGGCCGGGGGCACATGTGCCTTGCGTCGAGCACACTTCCGCGCTCACGTCTTTCCCGGCGTCCACGGGCGAAGTGTCCGTACAACGGTTCCGCAGCCCTGCCCGGGAAGTCAGACCGTCGCGCGCTGTACGGGACGACCAAGCTGGTGCACCGTCCAGCCGGCGTCGGTCCAAGTGTCCGTGTCGACGGCCGTGCGCACATCGACCAAAACCTGACGCCGAACCCGAGTCGCGGCCCTGGCAGGCAGAGCTGGATCCTGGGTGAACTGCGGCCAGTCAGTGGCCAGGACCACGACGTCCGCGTCCCGCAGGGCGGTGTCGAGGTCGTCCGCGTAGGTGTACTCGGGGTGCAGTCGGCGAGCGGCGGGCACGGACTCGGGGTCGTGAATGACGGTGCTTGCGGCGGATGAGTGCAGCAGGCCGGCCAAGTGCAGGGCGGGGGAGTTGCGGACGTCGCTGGTGCCTGCCTTGAAGGAGGCGCCGAGGACGGCGACGGTCGCTGTGTCGAGAGGGCGGCCGTGGGCGTGTTCGACGAGGTCGCGGGCGGCGTCCAGGCGGGCGTTATTGATGTGCTCGACCGCGTTGAGGAGGCCGGCGGCACCCGTCGCGCCGAGTTCGCCGACGCGGTGGGTGAAGGCGGCGACGTCCTTGGGGAGGCAGCCGCCGCCGTATCCGATGCCGGGGCGCATCCCGGCGTGTCCGATGCGGGGATCGATGCCGATGCCGTACGCCACGGTGGCGACGTCGGCGCCGGTGATCTCACAGACCTCCGCCATGGCGTTGATGTAGCTGATCTTCGTGGAGAGGTAGGCGTTCGCGGCGCTCTTGAGGACCTCGGCGGTGGCCGGGTCGGTCACGATCAGTTCGGCGTCACCGCGGGCGAGGATCGGCGCGTAGGCATCCCGTACGGCCTGCTCCGCTTCCGGGGCGGTCAGGCCCACGACGATCCGGTCCGGGCGCAGGGTGTCCGCGATGGCGTGGCCCTCGCGCAGGAACTCGGGGTTCCATACGAGGTGCACGTCGGGAGAACCCGCGTGCTCGTCGAGGATTTCCTGGAGGCGGGCGGCGGTGCCGACCGTGACGGTGGACTTGCCGATGATCGTGGCGGGCCGGGTGAGCAGCGGGACCAGAGCGCGCACCGCGCCGATGACCTGGCCGACGTCGTAGCCACGGCCGTCGCTGCGGAGCGGCGTGCCCACGGCGATGAAGTGCAGATCGGCCCAGTCGGCGGCTTCGTGCAGGCTGGTGGTGAACCGCAGTCGGCCGCCGGAGACGTGTTTGTCCAGGAGTTCGTCCAGATCCTTCTCGTAGAAGACGCTGCGGCCGGTCTGCAGGATCTTGCAGGTGTCGGGGTTCAGTTCGACCCCGAGGACCTCGTGGCCGAGTTCGGCCATCGCGGCGGCGTGCGGGGTGCCGAGGTGCCCGCATCCGATCACTGAAACGCGCATGGGTGTCCTTGTCGTCGGTCGGGTGCCGTGGGACGTGAGCAGGGCGCCCCACGGCGCGGTATTGCCCCCGCAACGACGGGTGTCGAGCTTTGGTCACCCGTCGGTCAGAGGGTGATGCCGAGGAGGTCGCACAGGCGTCCGAGCGCCGGGACGGCTCGCGCGCGGACGACGACGTCGCCTTCGCGGGCCCCCTCGATGGGGTACGCCTTGAAGACACCGTTCTCGGTCAGTCCCTCGGGGTCGACGAAGAAGAGGCGCAGCCCCCTTTCCCGGGCCCGTCGCTGGACCTCGCGCCGGTCGGCGTGCAGGCCGATGACCAGGAGCGCCTTCGCTTCGTCGAGGAGCGGTACCGGTGGGACCTTCTGGTCGTAGCGGCGGACGAACACCTCGGGCAGGCCGGCTCGTGCGGCGAGGACGTCGAAGTTGTGGGTGATGACCGGACCGACCAGGTGTCCGGCTGCGTGCAAAGCCGCGAGGGCGTGGTGGGCGGGGGTGGGCTCGGCGGTGAAGCAGGCGGCGAACATGCGGGTGAAAGAGCCCGCCTTGTGCGTGGCGTCGAGGAGGACCTCTTGTACGAGGGTGTCGGCCTGCGGGCTGAGGGTGAAGGCGTGGGACTGGGTGAGGGCGTTGTCCCTTCGAGTCGTGACTCGGTAGACCTCGTGCAGGAAGTGCAGGGGCGGGATGCCGGCCTCGATCGACGTGCCACAGCCCACCTCGACCTGGAAGGGCAGGAAGTCGAGGAGACCGGTCAGGTCTTCGGCGTAGATGGGGTTGCCGCGTCGCTCCTTGATCCGGATGCCGCCGGCGAGGACGTTCCACGGGAGGTTGCGCAGGCAGCGGGAGGGCTCGCGGTAGCCCTCCGAGGTGATCAGGACGTCCAGCGAGCGGAATCCGGAGGGTGTGTCTCGGTCGGCGCGCTCGTCCTGGGGGTGGTCGTCGTACTCGTGCAGAGTGACGACCAGGTCCCCGCGGTGCCAACCGTCGGCCTTCATCTTCCAGCGGCCTTCGGCGAGCCAGCCCAGCAGACGCTTGCCGTAGGTGCCGATCTCCTCGGCAGGCGCCGTGTGGGAGACGTACAGGTACAGCTCCGAAAGCACCAGACGGGGGACGGGGAACGTGTAGTCCAGGTCGTAGTCGTACCGGTAGTGGACGATGCGACGGCGGCCTTCGGTGTCCTCGCTCCAGCCGGACTGCTCGGCGTTCGCGGGGTCCTGGGTGCGGCGCCAGATCCCTTCCTCGACGCTGCGGGGACGCTCGTGGCCGTCTCCGGCGAAGTGCTGGTTCCAGTTCCTGACCTGTGTGCTGGACAGTTGATCGATGACGGGGTGGGGCAGGTACATAGCTGACGTCCTTCATGGTGACTGTCCGGGCTGCTGAGTGGCCGCGGACGAACTGGGGCGCGGTCGAGCGATGAGGCGGTTTTCGTTCGGGGCTTGATGGCAGTCGACCAGCGGCCTGGCCGACCCAGTGGTCGACTGTCGAGGCGTGCACGCCGTATGCAAGTCGTGCATGTGTGGTTGCAGGACAGCGGCGGGCCCCACGGAGTCACCGCTCCGTTCGGTCCGGGTAGGTCTCCGGGTCGTCGACGTCCAGCCTGAGGAGGGACCGGTCGAGGAGGCGGTACAGGTCCCGTTGGGTGAAGTGCCGGCACCACCACTCCTCTATCGTCGACCGGAGGCGCCAGAAGTGGTCCGTGGGCGTCGGCCTGGGTGGATCGAGAATGCGTCGGATGTTGCGCTGCCGGTTCAGCTCCACCTGCGGCAAGTGGGCCTTGGACTGCGGCTTCGGGCGTCTCATGCGGCTCCCTCCAGGCTCTTCACTAGTTCCTGTAGGTCGACGAGTCGGAAGTCCGTGAAGCGGCGGATCAGCTTGGAGGCGAGGAACGTTGTCAGGTTGGTGTGGCCGTAGGGCAAGGCGAAGTCCGGAGTGTCGGCTACGACGTCGATGCCGTCGGCGCCGTATCCGTACAGGTAGCCCTCGACGCCGTAGAGCGGCGCGCGCTGTACCAGGTAGACCCTCGGATGCCCGTCGAGAGCTGGACAGAATGTGACCGAGGGGCGGATGTGACGGGCACAGACAGGCGGCTGGTGAGTGATTTCCAGCGTCCTGTGTGGCGACGTCCAGTCCGGTGGCGCCAAGAAGACCCATCCCAGCGGCGTCTTCGCCGGGCGGACGCACACTTGGCACCGCAGACGCAGCATGCACTCGCGCTGCCTCAACGGGTGCATCTCCAGCCACCGTGGCTCGCCAGTGAGCATCCCTCGGCGGTTCAGCGGGTTCTGCCCGCATCGGGCCCACAGCACTCCGCGCAGGTCACGGTCCTCCCTCCGCTCGTCGACGTAACCCAGTTCGAATTGGCTCGTAGGCCAGCGGTGGCGAAACGTCAGCTGGGAGTGCGGCACCATGTCCTCGCCCCTGCGACGAGTGACGTAGGGGACCAGGGTCGGTCCTCGTAGCGTGTCCATCAGTCGATGTCCAAGAGGTAGCGTTGCTCGATGAGGTGGTCGAGGAGGTCGGACACGTTCCACGCCAGGCGCCGCACCAGCCCCAGCGACGGTCCACGGCCATTGGACGTCGGCTCGGCCGCCAGTGAGCGGCCGCACTGGATGAGCGTGTGGAGGGTCGGATCCGTGGAAGCGCCCCCGTCGGTGACGACGACCTCGGCCAGGTCGGTCAGTGAGGCGCGTAGGTGTTCCGTGATCGCAGCCACCTGGCCGACGTCCGGTGGTCGTTCTCCCAGCACCAGGTCCAAGGCGTCGAATACCGACGCGAGGTCCACCGGCTGCCAGCGCCGCTTCAGACAGTCGAGTACTGTCCGTAGCTCGCCGGTGTCCAGCGGAGAGCGCCACGTTGCCGCGGCGGTCATGCGGGCGGCACCTTCACAATGGCCCAGACCGTCTTGCCCCAGTGCGTGCGGTCGTAGCCCCAGCCGGCGCTCAGCTTGTCCACGAGGAGCAGCCCCCGTCCGTCCTCGGCGATGGTGTCCGCGCCGCGAACCACCGGAACCTGCCGGTTCCTGTCCGAGACCAGGACCTTGACGGTCCGGGCATCGGTGCGCGAGATCCTGATCCGGAAGCTGGGACGTCCGGAGTGCAGGATGGCGTTCGTCGCGAGTTCGGAGGCGACGAGTGCGACGGTGTCGACGGCGGCGGTCATTCCCCATCGCCGCAGCGCGGTGGAGATGAGTCGACGAACCCCCTCGGCTGACTGCCTGAGGCACGGCAGTGTCTCGGTGTAGCTGGGCGTCGCGGTACCCGCGTCTCTGCTACCGGTCATGATCACAACGTGGTCCCTCCGTGGGGGTGGGTGCGGTCCAGGCCGGTGAGGGGTGAGGACCGTGCTGCTGGCTCCCGAGAACCGCCGCTTCCCGTCGGCGTGACCAGCGGGGCGGGGCCTGTGTCATTCCGAGCCTTCGGACGTCCAGCGCGTTGGGCTACGACAGGACGGACGGCATGGCACTGAGATGCAAGCTTCAGTGCCTGTCTGGCAGGGGTTGTGTTGGCTCAACTACCGTGGCGGTAGACCGCATAGAGAATCAACTGGATCCCCGCTGAAAATTCAGTGGAGGCGTAAATGGACTATGCCGGAACCTGCGCAGGGGGCTGCACCGACTGCACGGTGGATGCCACACTCTGCGCAGGGTCATACTCGACCAGCGCGTAAGCGTGGGGGTGGTGCACAGGTGGCGGCAAGGCGAGGGGCGACCGGGCGACGACTGGAGCTCGGTATCCAACTCAGACAACTGCGCGAGAACTGCCCGCCGGTCGAAGACGGCAGGGCGCGAGGGATGACCCGAAAGGACGCCGTACGTGGTCTCAGGGCCTTGTCCGAGGCGTCGCTCGCCCGGATCGAGAACGGCGAACTCAACTTCCGAAGAAACCCCGGGGATCTGCGCCTGCTGCTGCGACGGTACAAGGTCGACGACGAGGAACTGGTCGAGCAGTTGGTCGAGCTGAACCGAGAGGCTCCGAACGACGACTGGCTCACGCAGTACCGCGCGTTCATGCCGACGGGGATGCCGCACTTCGTCGGCCTGGAGGCCGAAGCGAGGGAAATTCTGGCCTACCACCCGACCGTCGTGTACGGCCTGCTGCAGACGGAGAGCTATGCGCGGGCCCTCTTCGAGGTGCAGCGCCCCGTCGAGGACACCACGAGTGAGTTCGTACGCCGCAACGTCGACCTGCGGATGGAGCGGAAGCGCAGAACACTGGAACGTGACGACGTGCGGCTTCGCGTCGTTCTCGGGGAGGCGGCTCTGCGCATTCCCGTCGGGGACGAGGACACCATGCGGGAGCAGTACCACGAGATCATCAAGCTGGCCCGGCAGGACCACATCTCGATCCAGGTTCTGCCGTTCAAGCGCGGCTACCGCTCAAGCAACGACTTCACGATCCTGGACCTGGGCGAACTTCCGTCCCGGATCCAGACGGACAACGCGTGGGGAGCCGTCTCCACATCGGACAAGCCCCGCGAAGTCGACCGGTTCACACGCCGGTTCAGCGCGATGGTCGGGGCCGCACTCGGCCTTGAGGAAACCATCGCATTCCTCGAACAACTCACCGGAAAGTAGCGGAGCCATCAACACTCATCGCATACCCCAGCCGTCCACTGACGTCGCCCCCGAAGCAGCCTGGTTCAAGTCCTCCTACAGCGACGGCACCGGCAACAACTGCGTCGAGGCCGCCGACCTGAAGAGCACGCAGGTCGGGGTCCGCGACTCCAAGAACAAGCAGGGCCCCGCACTGGTCTTCCGGCGCAGCGCGTGGACCTCCTTCATCACCGGAGTGAGCCACGGCGACCTCCCCACTGACGCATACGTCTGATCCGAGTGGTCCCGCGACCTGATGGCCCCTTCACTGTGTGAGGGGGCCGTTCGGGACGTGAGTTCGAGGGTCGCTCATCTTCTCCGGCCGGTGTGCAGATACTGCACACGACGTCGACGCGGCCCCACCCAGTTCGTACGGTGGGGTCCCCAGTTCTCTGGGCATGCGGGAGGGCTGACGATGCTCGCCATCGGATCAGGCGTCTGGACCTCTGCGGAGGCGCACGCCCTCGTCCGGCAGCGCACCCCGGGCGGCCTCATCCGCCTGGGCCGTCTGCTGCGAGGCTGGAAACAGGCCGACCTCGGCACTCTGATCGGATGCTCCGCCTCCACCGTCTCCCGGCTGGAGGGATCGAGACGCGTCACCGACATGGCATTGCTTCGCGCAGCAGCCGACGCGGTCGGCCTCCCGTCACCCTTACTGGCGGCAGCCTGTGGCTTCACCGATGTCGCGGCGTCCTCCGGCACTACAGTGGCGCACGACGCCCAGCGTGACGCCGAGGAGGACCCTATGCGCCGCCGCACTCTGCTCGCCGCAGCGGGAACGGCGGTGCCCGCCTCGCTGCTCCTGGCCGTGGACAACGCCTTGGCCGGCACACCGAGTCCGTCCGGCGACGCCGCTCCCGTCGCTGCCCGGCTCGCCGCCGCGCGCGGTCGCTTCGACGCGGGACAGCACGCGGCGCTGCTCCGTGACCTCCCCGGCGTCCTGGGGGACGCCCACCACGCGGCACGGACCAGGGCAGACCTCGATCACGCCCGCCTGTCCGCTTGTTACACCCTGACCTCGCAGGTACTGGTGAAAATCGGTCGGCACGACCGTGCGCGGATTACCGCTGACCGGGCCATGACGTACGCCTCCCTGTCTGGCTCGCCGCTCGCCGCCGCAGCGGCGGCCCGGGAACTTGCCATCGTGCTCCGTCACCAGGACCAGCCGGCCGCGGCGCAGCGGCTCATTCTGAACGCGGTCGCGGATGTGGAGGCGACGGGGCTGGCGACCGATGCACAAGCCGCCGCGTACGCACAGATGCTATGCACCACTTCGTACACCGCGGCGCGCGCTGGAGACCGTGGGCAGGCCCTGGACATGATCGGTGAAGCCCGACGAGCGGCTCGACGCCTGCCGGAGGCTCCCCTCGCCGGGGGCCTGTTCCGCATCTCACCCGCAGCGGTGAATCTCTACGCCGTGGGTGTCCACTGGGCCCTCGGTGACGCGGGGGCGGCGCTCGACGCCGGCCGTGACCTGCGAGCCGACCTGTTTCCGACCCCGGAACGCAAGAGCCGCATGCACACCGACATGGCCCGTGCCTGGTGGCAGTGGGGAAAGCCGGAGCAGACCGCCCGAGAGCTGCTCGCCGCCATACGGGTCAGTCCGGGCGAGGTACGCGACCGGCCAGCGATTCGCACCATCGTCGGAGACCTGTCTTCCCGTCACTCGCGTACACCCGGTGTACGGGAACTCGCGCTCGCGGTCACCCGCTGACTAGACGAGAGGCCGGGTCCGGTCGAGGCTGACGGCGGCTTCGACCCATGGGCTCATGCGCAGGCGCGGCATCACGTCGGCCGAGAACCAGTGGAGCATCACGCCCTCCGTCAGCGGTAGCGCTGCGGCGTCGCCGTTCCACCGGCCGCGGAAGACCTGGACGTAGCCCTTGACCGTGCCGTCCGGGACGGCGATCTCGGCCACGGTGAACCGTTTGAGATCAGGGGTGGTCAGGCCGGTCTCCTCGGCCAGTTCCCGCCGGATGGCGTCCTCAAGACTCTCCCCGTGCTCTCGATTGCCACCGGGCACCGACCAGACGCCCGGGTCGCAGATGCCGAGGATGTTGTCGCGCAGGTGCAGCAGATACTCCTGACGGTCGTTGACGAGCATGGCCGCAGTTCCCCTGATCTGGTCATCGTTCATGCGTGCAGCATGGCGTGGCTTCGGCCCAGACGGGGTGACCACTCTCGTAACAGCGCGAGCGTTATTCCGGTCGGGGTACGGGGAAGGGGCGGACAGTGGCGGGGCGCAGGGTCCCGAGTCGGACGGCAGCGCAGGTCATGGTTGGTGTCTCGGTCGTCGAGAATTTCGTTGGCTTGGCGGGACTGCCGGTGCCGGTGTGGTGGGGGCGCCGGGGATGGTGGTGTTTGTGTCGGCGGGCAGTTCTGCGACCCGGCGGAGTCGCCACACGAGTACGTCGCTGACGGAGTCCGCCGTGCCGAGTTCCCGTCGTGCTGTGGCTTCGGCAAGGAGGGCTGCCGGGTCGTGGCCGGCGGTTTCGGCGTCGGTGAGGGTGGCGGCGAGGGCGTACCAGCCTGGTTCGGCGAGGATGCGCCCGGCCAGTTCTGGTATCGCCTGGTGCACCACCGTGCTCTGCTGGTCCAGCCGGGTGCGGCTCAGTTGTCGGCCGCGCCGGTACATGCTGTTGAGGGGGTGGGCGGCGGCGGTCCGGTAGGCGGCGCGCAGGTGCTCCGCGGCCCGGTGTGCGGCGGCGGCCTGCTGGGCGTGGCCCTTCTTCGCGTGCCAGTGGCCGGCCGCGGTGATGAGGAAGAACAGCATGTCGATGGCCATCGCGGTGGTCGCGCCGTCTTCGCCGCGGCCGAGGGCAGTGCCGGTATGGACGAGGGCGCGGGCGGCCTGGCGCAGGGCGTGGACGTGGGAGCGGGAGGCGCGCTCGAATGCGCGGGCCGCGTCGCGCAGGGTGTGGCGGGTGCGGGCGGTGGATGTCTGGACCAGTGCGTCGAGGACTTCGCCGGCTGCGGCGATGTGTCCGGCGGCCACCCGTGTCGTCGCCGTGCTCGATGACCAGGATTGCCTGCCAGGCGGCGGAGGCGGTGCTGTGGCGTGCGGCAGCCGCCGTGGGCGGTGTACCGCGTCCGGCCGGGTCGGTGGTCGGGCTGAGGGGGGCGGCAGCGTCTCGGGCGGGGGTGTCGGTGGTCCAGCGCTCGCGGATGCGGGCATCGGCCAGCTCCAGCGCCGAGACCGGTTCGTCCGGCGGGATTTCCGTGGCCGCGGCGGCCTCCGGGTCGAGGTCGCGGGCGGCGAGGATCGCGTCGATGCGGGCCATGGCGCCGACGCGCCGCGGCGGGCGTCTGCGGCTGGTGGTGGTGTTCACAGCTGGCCTCCGTAGGCCGCCGTGGCGTCGGAGGGGTTGGTCCATGCCCGGAGCGGGGTGCTGCGTGAGGTGTCGGCGTTCATCACCTCGTTGACGAGGCTGGGCAGGGTGCTGGGGTGCAGTCCCTTGGGGCGGTGCAGCACCAGCGCGGCGCGGACGCGGTCGGGGGTGATGCCGTCCGCGAGCAGGGTGCGGACCTCGCGTCCGAGGTGGCCCAGGAAGCTGGAGGGCGGGCGTTCGGCACACGCGGCGATGCACTCGCCGACGCCCCTCAAGAACATCACGGCGGCCGACCTGCGCGTCTACATCGCGACGATGGAAGGCGCCGTCCCCTCCGTCGACTACCGTCGCGGCATCCTCTCCGAGCTGTCCTCCATCCTGGAGGCGGCCGTGGACGACAAGCGGCTCGCCGCGAACCCCATGCGTGCGAAGTCCGTGCGGTGGCCCCGGGCCGCGCAGGGGCGCCGTGAGGTGTGGCCGTTGGAGACCGCGCTGCGGGTCCGCGACGTGATCAGCCCGCGGAACCGGATCGCCGTCGTGCTCGGTCTCGGGTGCGGGCTCCGGCAGGGCGAGGTGTTCGGGCTCAGCCCGGAGGACATCGACTACGGGCGGGGCGTGCTCCGCGTCCGGCGCCAGGTCCAGGCGGTCAATGGGAGGCTCTACTTCGCCCTGCCGAAGGCAAGAAGACCCGCATCGTCGACATGCCCCCCCGTGGTGGCCGAGGCGCTGAAGCGCCACGTCGCGGCGTTCCCGCCCCTGGAGGTCGAGTTGCCGTGGGAGAGGCCGGCCGCGACCGCTCAGCGCAGGAAGTACCCCCTGCTGCTCACCACCCGCTACGGCAACGCCATCGCGGTGAACACGTGGAACACCTACACCTGGAAGCCCGCGCTGGCCAAGGCCGGCGTCATCCGGCCGCAGGCGGAGGGGGCGAAGCAGTGGCAGTGGGAGGCGGCCCCGCACGACGGCTTCCACGTGCTGCGGCACACCTTCGCCTCGATCATGCTGGAGGCGGGGGAGTCCGTGGTGACCGTGGCCCGCTGGCTGGGGCACTCCTCACCGGCGATCACCCTCGGTTACTATGCACACTTCATGCCAGAAGCAGGAAGCAAGAAACGCACGGCCATCGACGGACTGCTGGGGAGGACAGGGAACAGCATGTCGCTCCAGACTCCCCAGATTCTCCCCACGGCTGTCAGCGGGCCATTCCGCTCGACGACTGGTTCGGGAGGTGGCCGTGGAATGTAAGGCCGAGGGGGCAGGTTGGCTGCGGAAATGCTGAGACACGTCACCGCCACCCGCTACCTCGAACCCCTCACCACCGGCGGCTCCGTCCCCGCGCTCGTCGAGGCCGATGACCTCGGGACGTACGTCGTGAAGTTCACCGGGTCCGCGCAGGGGCGCAAGGCGCTGGTCGCCGAGGTGGTCGTCGGGGAGCTGGCGCGCGCGCTCGGGCTGCGCTTTCCCGAGCTGGTGCTGATCGACTTCGACCCGGCGATTGCCGACGCCGAACCGCACCAGGAGGTGCGCGAGCTGCACCGCGCCAGTGCCGGGGTCAACCTGGGCATGGACCATCTGCCGGGTGCCGCGGACTTCACCCCCGAGGCCGCCCGGACGTTCCCCGTCGATCCGCTGGAGGCGGGACGGATCGTCTGGCTCGACGCCCTCACGGCCAACGTCGACCGTACGGTGCACAGCTGCAACCTGCTGATCTGGCCGACACTGGGCACCGTCCCGCCGCGGCTGTGGCTGATCGACCACGGTGCCGCCCTCGTCTTCCACCACCGCTGGGACAGCGCCGACCCGGCGAAGGCGTACGACTTCCGCCACCACGCCCTCGGGCGGTACGGCCCCGACGTGCGGGCCGCCGACGCCGAGCTGGCGCCGAAGGTGACCGAGGGGCTGCTGCGCGACATCACCGCCGAGGTGCCCGACGCGTGGCTGGCCGCTGACGACGGCTTCACGTCCCCCGGCGACGTGCGCGAGGCGTACGTTCGGCATCTCCACGCGCGCGTACGGGCGTCAGAGGTGTGGCTGCCCACCGACTTCCCCACCCGGGAGGAACTCGCCGCCGAGGACGAGCGGCGGGCGGCGCTCACCCGCCGGGGGCGTCCGGACTGGCTCAAGCGGGTCCCCGACCTGCACGGCAAACCGGCGGCGGAACAGGATTGGTCGGTGCATCTGAAGTGACGGACACGCAGCAGGGGAACGCCACCCGCGTCGAGATCGAGTACTGCACCCAGTGCCGCTGGCTGCCCCGCGCCGCCTGGCTGGCCCAGGAACTGCTGACCACCTTCGAGGCCGAGGTGACCGAGCTGGCGCTCAAGCCCGGCACCGGCGGGGTGTTCGTCGTGCGGGCCGGTGGCGAGGTGGTCTGGGACCGCCGCGAGCACGGGTTCCCGGAGCCGACGGCGGTGAAGCGCGCCGTACGCGACCGAGTGGCCCCGGGCAAGACCCTGGGCCACTCGGAACGGGCGAAGTGAGCGTCGGCTCGCCGGGCGTCAGCCCTTGAGCCGCTCGTACGCCGGCAGCGTCAGGAAGTCAGCGTAGTCCTCGTCGAGGGAGACGGTCAGCAGCAGGTCGTGGGCCTGCTGCCAGTTCCCGGCCGCGAACGCCTCGTCGCCCAGCTCCGCGCGGATGTCCGCCAGCTCCTCGGCGGCGACCTTGCGGGCGAGGTCGGCGGTGACCGGCTCGCCGTTGTCGAGGACGACACCGGCGTTGATCCACTGCCAGATCTGCGACCGGGAGATCTCGGCGGTCGCCGCGTCCTCCATGAGGTTGAAGATGGCGACCGCGCCGAGGCCGCGCAGCCACGCCTCGATGTAGCGGATGCCGACCTGGACCGCGTTGACCAGGCCCGCGTACGTCGGCTTGGCGGCGAGGGAGTCGATCGCGATCAGGTCGGCGGCCTTGACGTCGACGTCCTCGCGCAGCCGGTCCTTCTGGTTCGGCTTCTCGCCGAGGACCTTGTCGAAGGAGTCCATGGCGATCGGGACCAGGTCGGGGTGGGCGACCCAGGAACCGTCGAAGCCGTCACCGGCCTCGCGGTCCTTGTCGGCGCGGACCTTCTCGAACGCGACCTTGTTGACCTCCGCGTCCCGCCGCGAGGGGATGAACGCCGCCATGCCGCCGATCGCGTGTGCGGCGCGCTTGTGGCAGGTGCGGACGAGGAGTTCGGTGTACGCCCGCATGAACGGGGCGGTCATCGTCACCGCGTTGCGGTCCGGGAGGACGAACTTCTCGCCGCCGTCCCGGAAGTTCTTCACGATCGAGAAGAGGTAGTCCCAGCGGCCGGCGTTCAGGCCCGAGGCGTGGTCGCGCAGCTCGTAGAGGATCTCCTCCATCTCGTACGCCGCCGTGATCGTCTCGATGAGGACGGTCGCGCGGACGGTGCCCTGCGGGATGCCGACGTAGGTCTGGGCGAAGACGAACACCTCGTTCCAGAGGCGGGCCTCCAGGTGCGACTCCGTCTTCGGCAGGTAGAAGTACGGGCCCTTGCCGAGGTCGATCAGGCGCTGGGCGTTGTGGAAGAAGTACAGGCCGAAGTCGACCAGCGCGCCGGGCACCGGGCGGCCGTCCGCGTCGACGAGGTGGCGCTCGTCCAGGTGCCAGCCGCGCGGGCGGGTGACGACGGTGGCGAGTTCCTCGTTCGCCTTCAGCGCGTACGACTTGCCCGACGCGGGGTCGGTGAAGTCGATGTTCCGGGTGTAGGCGTCGATCAGGTTGACCTGGCCGAGGACGACGTTCTCCCAGGTGGGCGCGGAGGCGTCCTCGAAGTCGGCGAGCCAGACCTTGGCGCCCGAGTTGAGCGCGTTGATGGTCATCTTGCGGTCGGTGGGACCGGTGATCTCCACCCGGCGGTCGTTCAGGGCGTCCGGCGCCGGAGCCACCCGCCAGGAGTCGTCCGCGCGGATCGCGGCGGTCTCCGGGAGGAAGTCGAGCGTGGAGGTGCGGGCGATCTCGGCGCGGCGCTCCGCGCGGCGTGCGAGGAGTTCGTCACGCCGGGGCGTGAACCGGCGGTGCAGCTCGGCCACGAAGGCGAGCGCCGCGTCGGTGAGGACCTCCTCCTGCCGCGGCAGGGGCTCGGCGTCGACGATGGCCAGCGGGGACGGCGCTGGTGCGGACATGAGACGTCACTTCCTTCAGCGGGCTTCAGGGCGTACCGCGACCCGCGGAGCGGTCGGTCGGGCGCTTCTGGTCAGTGGATAGTAGTTTCCTTATGGTGGAAGTTCAATGGTTTGTTGATGTCGAGATTCTCCGGGTCGAGGGAAAGCGTCTCCGGGTGTCAGGCGAGGTGGCGCAGGTCAGCGGGGGTGTCGATGTCGTAGGGGCGTGCCACGTCACCGCACTCGACGAGCGCGATCTCACGCGCGTGGTCCTTCAGATAGGCGCGTGCCCCCCGGTCCCCGGTGGCAGTCGCGGCGATGTCCGCCCAGTGCGCCGCGCCGAAGAGGACGGGGTGGCCGCGCACGCCGTCGTACGCGGCCGAGACGAGCGACGTCCCGTCGCGGTACGCGGCCCGCACCCGGGCCACCGCCTCGGCGCCGATGCCGGGCTGGTCCACCAGGCAGACGAGCGCGGCCTCCGCGTCCGTCCCGGCCAGTGAGCCGAGCCCGGCGCGCAGCGAACTCCCCATGCCCTGCTCCCACGCCGGGTTGTCGACCAGGACGCACCCGTCGAGAGCGGCGCGGGCGCGCACGTCGTCCGCCCCCGCGCCCAGCACGACGTGCACGCGGGTGCAGCCGCCCGCGCGCAACGCCTGGACGGCGTGTTCGACCAACGGCCGGCCGTGGTGTTCCAGCAGCGCCTTGGGGCGTCCGCCCAGCCGCCGGCCACCGCCCGCCGCGAGCAGCAGGCCGATGACCTGGCCTCCGTACGGGGCTCCGGGATCTTCATGGTCCGTCATGCGTCCTGCATACCGGACCGGCCGGACGACGCCCCGGCGAGCACCGTATTTCGCGGGACTGAATTTCGGCCCCCGCTGTGGCGCGTGCGGTAGCGGGTGGCGTTAACTGACCTCCGCCCCCTGCGGCGCCCGACCAGCGCCGAGGGGACATGGGGAAGCGGGATCACGTGACGGCGCACAACGGCGTGCGAGGGGGAGGGGCTGTGTTGCGTAGCGTGGAGCAGAGGCAAGTGGCCGACGGTGACGAGGACGTGCGGGTGAGGGAGCTGCGGACCGCGGTGGCCCGGCTGCGCCGACGGCTCGCCGCGTTGCCGACCGAGTTTCCCGACCGGGGCGTCGCCGAGGAGGAGTTGGCGGACCTCGCCGCGATGGCGGCCCACGGCGTACCGGAGGTGCCGCGGCTGCGGCGTTCGCTGCTGCTGCTCGCCGGCGCGATCGGCTCCGTCAGCGCGCTGTCGGGCGGACTGACGGAGGTCCGCCACGCCGTGGAACTCTTCGGGGAGTCGCCGCGGCGGTGAGGTGACGCGGCGGTGATGACGGAGGGCGGCGGAGCCCCCGGCGGGACTCGTCAGGCCGCCGGGTGTCCCCCCGACGCCAGCAGCGCCTGCGACAGTTCCGCCGCCACCTGCTGGAGCACCGGCACGATCGTGGAGGTCGCGTCCTCGGTGACCCGGCCGGCCGGGCCCGAGATCGAGATGGCGGCGGCGGTGGGGGAGTCGGGCACGGAGACGGCGAGGCAGCGCACGCCGATCTCCTGCTCGTTGTCGTCGATCGCGTACCCCTGCCGCCGCACCTCCTCCAGCGCCGCGAGGAAGCCGTCCGGCGTGGTGATCGTCTTCTCGGTGGCGGCCGGCATGCCGGTACGGCCCAGCAGCGCGCGCACCTCCTCGGGCGGGCAGTCGGCGAGCAGCGCCTTGCCGACGCCGGTGGAGTGCGGCAGCACCCGCCGGCCGACCTCGGTGAACATGCGCATCGAGTGCTTGGACGGCACCTGCGCCACGTAGACGATCTCGTCGCCGTCGAGCAGCGCCATGTTGGCCGTCTCACCGGTCTCCTCGACCAGCCGGGCCAGGTGCGGACGCGCCCACGTGCCCAGCAGCCGGGAGGCCGACTCGCCGAGCCGGATCAGCCGCGGGCCGAGCGCGTACCGGCGGTTGGGCTGCTGCCGTACGTACCCGCAGGCGACCAGGGTGCGCATCAGGCGGTGGATGGTGGGCAACGGCAGCCCGCTGCTCGCGGACAGCTCGCTCAGGCCGACCTCGCCGCCCGCGTCCGCCATGCGTTCGAGCAGGTCGAAGGCGCGCTCCAGGGACTGGACGCCACCGCTCGCGGAGGGCCTGGCGGAGTCGGTGGTGCTGGCGCTGGACGTCGGCACGGCGCGTTCCTTTCGGGGCGGACGGGAGGGCAGAAGCCTACCCGGCGGCCGGTTGACTCCCTGCTTGTACGTAGCTACGTTCTGCGTACCGAAAGTTTAATTCCGCTTTGTGGAAACGTCCAGTGGTGTGCGTCCACCGCGTCCAGGGGTGGGTCCACGGGCGCGTCCACGGGTGAGTCCACGGGCAGTGTGCCTCTTGACGGCGCGGAAGCGGCGGAGGAAGACTCCTTCAACAGAACGTTGAAGTTTGTTGCGTGGCGGTCGACGCCGGTCCCCCGAAGCGGGTCCGCGGGACGACGACGGCGGCGAGAGAGGGGTTCGTGTGTCCGAAGCTGAATCCAACGCTGAACTGGTGCTGCGCTCGACGCGGGTGGTCACTCCCGAAGGGACCCGCTCCGCGTCGATCCTGGTGCGCGGGGGAACGATCTCGGCCGTCCTGCCGCACGACGCCCCCGTCCCGGCCGGTGCCCGCCTGGAGGACGTCGGCGACCACGTCGTGCTGCCCGGCCTCGTCGACACCCACGTACACGTCAACGACCCCGGCCGCACCGAGTGGGAGGGCTTCTGGACCGCCACCCGCGCCGCGGCCGCCGGCGGCATCACCACCCTCGTCGACATGCCGCTCAACTCGCTGCCGCCGACCACGACCGCCGACCACCTGCGCGTCAAGCGCGAGGTCGCCGCCGACAAGGCCCACATCGACGTCGGCTTCTGGGGCGGCGCCCTGCCCGACAACGTCAAGGATCTCCGCCCGCTGCACGAAGAGGGTGTCTTCGGCTTCAAGGCGTTCCTGTCGCCCTCGGGCGTCGACGAGTTCCCCCACCTCGACCAGGAGCAGCTCGCCCGCTCCCTCGCCGAGATCTCCTCCTTCGGCGGCCTGCTGATCGTGCACGCCGAGGACCCGCACCACCTGGCCGCCGCCCCCCAGCTCGGCGGCCCCCGCTACAGCCACTTCCTCGCCAGCCGCCCCCGGCACGCCGAGGACACCGCCATCGCGGGCCTCGTCGCACAGGCCAAGCGGTACGACGCGCGCGTGCACGTCCTGCACCTGTCCTCCAGCGACGCGCTGCCGCTGATAGCCGAGGCCCGCGCCGAGGGTGTCCGGCTGACCGTCGAGACCTGCCCGCACTACCTGACCCTGACCGCCGAGGAAGTGCCCGACGGAGCCAGCGAGTTCAAGTGCTGCCCGCCCATTCGCGAGGCCGCCAACCAGGACCTGCTGTGGCAGGCGCTGGCCGACGGCACCATCGACTGCGTCGTCACCGACCACTCGCCGTCCACCGCCGACCTCAAGACGGACGACTTCGCCACCGCCTGGGGCGGCATCTCCGGCCTCCAGCTCAGCCTGCCGGCGATGTGGACCGCGGCACGCGCGCGTGGGCACTCCCTGGAGGACGTCGTCCGCTGGATGTCCGCCCGGACCGCCGCACTCGTCGGCCTCGACCGCAAGGGCGCCGTCGCGGTGGGCCGCGACGCCGACTTCGCCGTCCTCGCGCCCGACGAGACGTTCACCGTCGACCCGGCCGCCCTCCAGCACCGCAACCGCGTCACCGCGTACGCGGGCCGGACCCTCCACGGCGTCGTCAAGTCCACCTGGCTGCGCGGACAGCGCGTGGCCGCCGACGGCACGTTCACCGAGCCGAAGGGGCGCCTCCTCACCCGCGGCCGCTGACCGCCACCTCCGCCCCGCCTGAACCGAAAGCCGCTGACCACCACCCCCGCCCCCGCCCCCACTCCCACCCCAGCCCTAACCGAAAGGAAGACCCGATCACCGTGACGGCCCAGCAGAGTTCCTCGTCGGCCACCTTCACCGGAGACGCGAACCCCTACGGAGGCGGTGACCCGTACGCGGACTACCGCACCGCCGACCACCCCTTCACCCACCTCGCCAACCTCGCCGACCGGCGGCTCGGCGCGGGTGTCGTCGCCGCCAACGACGAGTTCTTCGCCCAGCGCGAGAACCTGCTGGTGCCCGAGCGGGCCGAGTTCGACCCCGAGCACTTCGGGCACAAGGGCAAGATCATGGACGGCTGGGAGACCCGCCGGCGCCGCGGCGTCTCCGCCGGCGAACCCTGGCCCACCGACGACGACCACGACTGGGCGCTGATCCGCCTCGGCGCGCCCGGCGTCATCCGCGGCATCGTCGTCGACACCGCGCACTTCCGCGGCAACTACCCGCAGGCCGTCTCCGTCGAGGGCGCCTCGCTGCAGGGCTCCCCGTCGCCGGAGGAACTGCTCGCCGAGGACGTGAAGTGGACGACGCTCGTCCCGCGCACCGCGGTCGGCGGCCACGCCGCCAACGGCTTCGCCGTCTCCGCCGAACAGCGCTTCACCCACCTGCGTCTCAAGCAGCACCCCGACGGCGGCATCGCCCGCCTGCGCGTGTACGGCGAGGTCGTACCCGACCCGGCGTGGCTCGCGGCGCTCGGCGCCTTCGACGTGGTCGCCCTGGAGAACGGCGGACAGGTCGAGGACGCCTCCGACCTCTTCTACTCGCCCGCCACCAACACCATCCAGCCCGGCCGCTCCCGCAAGATGGACGACGGCTGGGAGACCCGGCGCCGCCGCGACCGGGGCAACGACTGGATCTCCTACCGCCTGGCCGAGCGCTCCGCCGTCCGCGCCCTGGAGATCGACACGGCGTATCTGAAGGGCAACTCGGCCGGCTGGGCCGCCGTCTCCCTCAAGGACGGCGAGGACGGCGAGTGGCGCGAGATCCTGCCGCGCACCCGCCTCCAGCCCGACACCGACCACCGCTTCGTCCTCCCCGAGGAGGCCGTCGGCACCCACGCGCGCGTGGACATCTACCCCGACGGCGGTATCTCCCGGCTGCGCCTGTTCGGCTCCCTCACGGCCGACGGCACGACCCGCCTGGCCGCCCGCCACCAGGAACTGGGCGGCTGACCCGCGGGGGCCCCGCGCCGCGCCGCGCGGGGGGATGAGTTCCGGCAGCCGTAGGGGTCTGCCCCGAGGACAGCGGACTCGCGACCTCGGAAGGCAGGCCCCCTAGGGTTCGGCGGAAGCCGTCGCTGGTGTCCTCCCCCGGGCCGCCGGGTCCCTGGTAGACGCCGTCGAGGGTGACGAAGGTGGTGATCACGAGCTTGCCCATGCCCGAGTTCGGCACGTACGAGCTGCCCGCGGACGTTTGAGAGGCGCCGGTCGGTTAACCGCGTGAAAACTCATCACACCCGAAGGGATAATTCTTCGGTCTTGTCATTGACATGCCATCGTCTACGCGCGTCATCATGGGACATGCGATTCCCCCCACACGCAGCACGCGTCGGCGCGGCCGCCGCAGCCCTGACCGCCCTCCTGCTGGGCGGCACCGTCTCCGCGACCACGGCCGCGGCCCTGCCCGCGGCCGTCGGCGACATCTGCTACAGCGACCTGCCGTCCCAGGCCCACGACACGCTCGACCTGATCGAGCAGGGCGGCCCCTACCCGTACGAACAGGACGGGACCGTCTTCCAGAACCGTGAGGGCATCCTGCCCAGCCAGTCCAGCGGTTACTACCACGAGTACACGGTGGTCACCCCGGGCTCCTCCACGCGCGGCGCCCGCCGCATCGTCACCGGTGAGGAAAGCCAGGAGGACTACTACACGGCCGACCACTACGCCTCGTTCGACCTGGTCGACCACGGCTGCTGACACCGGGCGGGGGCCCGGCGCTCACCCGGGGCCCCCGCCGCCCTTCCGGTCGCCCGCGATGCCCTCGGCGGCGGCGCACACCGCCAGACCCAGGACGAGCAGGGCGACGCTCGCGTAGATCTCGTAACCGTCGAGAAAGCCGATCCGCTGCACGAGCCCCACGTGCCAGTCGGTGAACTCGTGCGCCAGGCCCGCCGCTCCCTGCAGGACGGCCAGGGCGCCCAGCAACTCCAGCAACTGCTTCATGGCACAGACTCTCGCCCCGCGGACCCCCCACGCACATCGGCCGCGGGGCGAGACCCGTACGACGGAAGGCCCGCGCTCGCGCGGTCCTCGCTACGGAAGTCCATCGTGCCCGCGACGAAAGTCCACCGTCCCAGCGGCGAACGTCCACCGCCCATGCCGACGGAAGTTCGCCGCCTTGCGACTTCGGTAGGGGATGCGGTCGCGGAGGCGGTGCCCGGGACGAGTGCTGCGTAGATTTGTCGACCGTGACGAGCGGACCGGACGGAGACGACGGAGCGGACGAGCCGGGCGGGAGGGGCGCGCCGGGCGCGCCGAATTCGTGGGACGGCCCGGCGGGCGCCGGGGGAGGTGCTGTCGGCCGGGGTACTGCGGAAGGCACGGGCGGCCTGGCCGCGGTAATGGACATGGGTGGTTCGGGTGCGGTCGGGGGCACGGGCGGTCCGGGTGGTTCGGGTGCGGTCGGGGACGCGGGCGGTCCAGGAGGCGCGGGAGGCGCGGGAGGCGCGGGCGAGGCCGGAGGCCCAGACGAGTCCGGAGGCCCAGACCAAGCTGGAGGCCCGGACCAAGGTGGAGGCCCAGACCATGCTGGAAGCACGGCCGAAGCTGGAGGCGCGGGCGGTCCGGGCCGGGTGGGCGACGCGGCCGGATCGCGCGGATCGGGTGGATCGCCTGGTCCGGGTGGCCCGCGAGGCCCGCGTCGATCAGGTGGCCCGCTAGGCCCGCGCGGGTCGCGTGGGCCCGGTGGGGCGGTCGAGGCCGTCCCCGGCTTCGCCGGGCGGCACTGGCTCCTGCCCTCCGCGCTCCTCGACGCACTCGACCCCGCCGCCCCGCGGTCGCGATCCGGCGGACGGCCCCGGCGGACCGTCCGCGACTGGCTGGTCGACTTCACCTGCTTCCTGCTCGCGGTCGTCATCGGCCTGCTCGGAGCGGACGCGCTGGAGCACGAACCGGGCCTCTCGCCGGCCATGGCGGCCGCGGACCAGCTGATCGGCGCCCTGTCCTGCGCCGCCGTCTGGCTGCGGCGCCGCCACCCGGTGGGGCTCGCCGTGGCGATGGTCCCGGTCTCGCTCGTCTCCTCCTCGGCGGGCGGAGCCGTGATCATCTCCCTCTTCACCCTCGCCGTGCACCGGCCGTTCCGGTACGTGGCCTGGGTGGGCGGCGCGTCGATCGCGCTCGTACCCGTGTACTTCTGGCTCCGTCCGGACCCCGAACTGTCCTACCTCGGGGGCATCGCCTTCGGCCTGCTGCTCAGTACCGCGGTGCTCGGCTGGGGCATGCTCGCCCGGTCCAAACGGCAACTGCTCGTCAGCCTGCGGGACCGGGCCCGGCGCGCCGAGAACGAGGCGCGGCTGCGGGCCGAGCAGGCGCAGCGACTGGCCCGCGAGGCCATCGCCCGGGAGATGCACGACGTCCTCGCCCACCGCTTGACGCTGCTCAGCGTGCACGCGGGGGCCCTGGAGTTCCGGCCGGACGCGCCGCGCGAGGAGGTGGCGCGGGCGGCGGGCGTCATCCGCGAGAGCGCGCACGAGGCGTTGCAGGACCTGCGGGAGATCATCGGGGTGCTGCGCGCGGGGGACTCCGACGACGCGGGACGGCCGCAGCCGACCCTCGCCGCGCTCGACGGACTCGTCGCCGAGTCCCGGGAGGCCGGCATGAAGGTCACGCTCGCCGGGTGCGTCGACGACCCCGCCGACGCACCCGCCTCCGTCGGCCGTACCGCCTACCGGGTCGCGCAGGAGGCCCTGACCAACGCCCGGAAGCACGCGCCGGGCGCGGAGGTGTCCCTGACGGTCGGCGGCGCCCCGCGTGACGGCCTCACCGTGACCGTGCGCAACGCTCCGCCCGACGGGGACGCGCCGCCCGTGCCGGGCTCCGGACAGGGCCTGATCGGTCTGGCCGAGCGCGCCACGCTGGCGGGCGGCACGCTGGAGCACGGCCCCACGGCCGACGGCGGCTACGAAGTACGGGCGTGGCTGCCGTGGAGATGAGGGGCGGGACGGGACGGGCGAGGGGGTGGGGCGGGGGTCCGCTCCGTGATTACGTAATCCCATGACCGCCATCCGACTGCTCCTCGTCGACGACGACCCCCTGGTGCGGGCCGGGCTGTCCCTCATGATCGGCGGCGCCGACGGCATAGAGATCGTCGGCGAGGCCGCCGACGGCTCCGAGGTCGAGGCGCTCGTCGACCGCACCCGCCCGGACGTCGTCCTCATGGACATCCGGATGCCGGGGACGGACGGACTGACCGCCACCGAACGGCTGCGCGGGCGCCCGGACGCCCCGCAGATCGTCGTGCTCACCACCTTCCACGCGGACGAGCAGGTGCTGCGGGCGCTGCGCGCGGGCGCCGCCGGATTCGTCCTCAAGGACACTCCGCCCGCCGACATCGTCGACGCCGTACGCCGGGTCGCGGCGGGCGACCCCGTCCTGTCGCCCGCCGTGACCCGGCGGCTGATGGACCACGCTGCCGGTGGAGCCGCCGACACGCGGCGGGCACGCGCGCGTGCCCGTCTCGCCGTCCTCAACGACCGCGAGCGCGAGGTCGCCGTCGCGGTCGGTCGGGGCCTCGCCAACGCGGAGATCGCGGCGGAGCTGTTCATGAGCGTGGCCACGGTCAAGGCCCACGTCTCCCGCGCCCTGGCCAAACTGGACCTCAACAACCGCGTGCAGGTCGCCCTGCTCGCCTACGACGCGGAACTCACCCGGTGAAAGAAGCCGAACTCACCTTGTGACAGGAAATGAGCGCAGGAGATGAGCGATTCCGCCCGGATCGTGGCTATGTCCTGACAACCGGACTACACGACTTCCCGTCAACAGCGCACGCGGCTACGCTCGCCACGTGCCCAAACCAGTCGTGGACCCGACCGTCTCGCTCGACCTCAGCGTGGACCGGAGCAGTCCGGTGCCGCTGTACTTCCAGCTGTCGCAGCAGCTGGAGGCGGCCATCGAGCAGGGCGCCCTGACCCCGGGCAGCCTGCTGGGCAACGAGATCGAGCTGGCCGGCCGGCTCGGACTGTCCCGGCCCACCGTCCGCCAGGCCATCCAGTCGCTCGTCGACAAGGGCCTGCTCGTACGCCGCCGCGGCGTCGGAACCCAGGTCGTGCACAGCAAGGTCAGGCGCCCGCTGGAGCTGAGCAGCCTCTATGACGACCTGGAGGCGGCGGGGCAGCGCCCGGCCACGAAGGTACTGGTCAACGACGTCGTACCGGCGACTGCCGAGGTCGCCGCCGCGCTCGGCGTGGCCGAGCGGAGCGACGTCCACCACGTGGAGCGACTGCGGCTGACCCACGGCGAGCCGATGGCGTACCTCTGCAACCACCTGCCGTCCGGTCTCGTCGAGCTGGACACCGCGCAGCTGGAGGCCACCGGCCTGTACCGCCTCATGCGCTCCGCCGGGATCACCCTGCACAGCGCCCGCCAGTCCGTGGGGGCCCGCGCCGCCACCGCCGCCGAGGCCGAGCGGCTCGGCGAGGAGGAGGGCGCCCCGCTGCTCACCATGGAGCGTGTCACGTACGACGACACCGGCCGCGCGGTCGAGTTCGGCACCCACACCTACCGGCCGTCCCGCTACTCCTTCGAGTTCCAGCTGCTCGTACGGTCCTGAGCCGCACCTCCACGTCCGGACGGCCGCTAATGCCTATGTCCGGACGGTCGCGAACGCCTATGTCCGGACGGCCGCGAATGCCTATGTCCGGACGGCCGCTAATGCCTCTTCCGGACGGCCGCGCTCCCCTTTGTCCGGACAATCGCACGGGCATACGAGCCCCCGTGGATCGCGCCGAGCCCGTGTATCGGACAATGTGGCGTTTGGAAACACCCGGCACACAGCACTCAGCGCACAGCTCGCGCAGGACGCACGGCACGCGCAGGACGCACGGCAAGAAGGGCACGGCCTCGTGGCACGGTTTCGGACCTGGAGGACCTGGACAGGCATCGCGCTGGCAGGGGCCTTGTCGCTCTCCCTCGCGGGATGCAGCAGCACCGGCGGCAAGCGTGCCGAGGACGCCCGCAAGGCCGCCGCGGCCCAGGGGAAGGCGGCGGTGAACACGCCCCGCTGGACCATCGCGATGATCACCCACTCGGGCGATGGCGACACCTTCTGGGACATCGTCCAGAGCGGCGCCGAGCAGGCCGCCGTCAAGGACAACATCAACTTCCTGTACTCCCACGACGACGAGGCCCAGCAGCAGGCGCAGCTGGTGGACGCGGCCGTGGACAAGAAGGTCGACGGGATCATCGTCACGCTGGCCAAGCCCGACGCGATGAAGGCAGCCGTCGCCCGCGCGGTGAAGGCCGGCATCCCGGTGGTCACGGTGAACTCCGGCTCGGCCGAGTCCAAGGAGTTCGGCGCGCTCACCCACATCGGCCAGGACGAGTCGATCGCCGGTGAGGCCGTCGGCGAGGAGCTGAACGAGCGCGGCCGCAAGAACGCGCTCTGCGTCCTGCACGAGCAGGGCAACGTCGGGCACGAGCAGCGCTGCGACGGCGTCGAGGAGACCTTCGACGGCAAGGTCCAGCGGCTCTACGTCACCGGCACCAGCATGCCGGACGTGCAGTCCGCCCTGGAGGCCAAGCTGCAGACCGACAAGAGCGTGGACGCCGTCGTCACGCTCGGCGCGCCGTACGCGGACACCGCCGTCAAGGCCAAGGAGAGCGCGAACAGCAAGGCCGAGATCGACACCTTCGACCTGAACGCCAAGGTGGCCGCCGGTCTCAAGGACGGCTCCCTCGGTTTCGCCGTCGACCAGCAGCCCTACCTCCAGGGCTACGAGGCGGTCGACCTGCTGTGGCTGTACCGCTACAACGCCGACGTCCTCGGCGGCGGACAGCCCGTGCTCACCGGCCCGCAGATCATCACCGCGGACGACGCCGACGCGCTGGCCGACTACACGAAGCGGGGCACCCGATGAGCACCACCGAGGCCCCGGTCACTGACGAAAGGATTCTGCGGACCTCGCCGCTGCGCAAGCTGCTCGGCCGTCCCGAGCTGGGCTCGGTCGTCGGCGCGCTCGCCGTCTTCGTCTTCTTCGCCTTCGCCGCGGACAGCTTCCTGCGCGCGTCCAGCATGAGCACGGTGCTGTACGCCTCCTCCACGATCGGCATCATGGCCGTCCCCGTGGCGCTGCTGATGATCGGCGGCGAGTTCGACCTGTCGGCGGGTGTCATGGTCACCTCGTCGGCCCTGGTGTCGTCGATGTTCAGCTACCAGATGACGGCGAACGTCTGGGTGGGCGCCGGCGTCTCCTTGCTGGTCACCCTGGCGATCGGCGCCTTCAACGGCTTCATGCTGACCCGCACCAGGCTGCCCAGCTTCATCGTCACGCTCGGCACCTACCTGATGCTGACCGGCGCGAACCTCGGCGTGACCAAACTGATCGACGGCACCGTCTCCACCAAGACGATCGCCGACATGGAGGGCTTCCCCTCCGCGAAGGCGCTCTTCGCCTCGACGATCACCGTCGGCGGCGTCGACTTCAAGGTCACCATCCTGTGGTGGATCGGCCTCATCGCCGTCGCCAGCTGGATCCTGCTCCGCACCCGCGCGGGCAACTGGATCTTCGCGGTCGGCGGCAACCAGGACGCCGCGCGCGCGGTGGGCGTCCCGGTCACCCGGACGAAGATCGGCCTCTACATGGGAGTGGCCTTCGGCGCCTGGATCGCCGGGCAGCACCTGCTCTTCTCGTACGACGTCGTCCAGTCCGGCGAGGGCGTAGGCAACGAGCTGATCTACATCATCGCCGCAGTCATCGGCGGCTGCCTGATCACCGGCGGCTACGGCAGCGCCATCGGCTCGGCCGTGGGCGCGTTCATCTTCGGCATGACGAGCAAGGGCATCGTCTTCGCCGAGTGGAACCCCGACTGGTTCAAGTTCTTCCTCGGAGCGATGCTGCTCCTCGCGACCCTGCTCAACGTCTGGGTCCGCAAGCGCGCGGAGGCCACCAAGTGACGCAGACCGGAACCGCGACGGCCCCGCTCGTCGAGCTGTCGGACGTCAGCAAGCAGTACGGGAACGTCCGCGCCCTGGAGGGCGTCTCCCTCCAGGCGCACGCCGGGGAGATCACCTGCGTGCTCGGCGACAACGGCGCGGGCAAGTCCACCCTCATCAAGATCATCGCTGGGCTGCACCAGCACGACGGCGGCACCTTCTCCCTGGAGGGCGAGGAGACCCGCCTGTCCTCCCCGCGCGAGGCACTGGACCGCGGCATCGCCACCGTCTACCAGGACCTCGCCGTCGTCCCGCTGATGCCGGTGTGGCGCAACTTCTTCCTCGGCTCCGAGCCGCGCACGGGCGTCGGCCCCTTCAAGCGCATGGACGTCGACCTCATGCGCCGCACCACCCGCGCGGAACTCCTCCGCATGGGCATCGACCTGCGCGACGTGGACCAGCCCATCGGCACGCTCTCCGGCGGCGAGCGCCAGTGCGTGGCCATTGCCCGCGCGGTGTACTTCGGCGCGAAGGTCCTCGTCCTGGACGAGCCGACCGCGGCGCTGGGCGTGAAGCAGTCGGGCGTGGTCCTGAAGTACGTGGCGGCGGCCCGCGACGAGGGTCTGGCCGTCGTCTTCATCACACACAACCCGCACCACGCGTACCTGGTGGGCGACCGCTTCGTCCTCCTCAAGCGCGGCACGATGACCGGCAACCACACCCGCGCCGACATCACCCTGGACGAACTGACCCGCCAGATGGCGGGCGGCAACGAACTGGACGACCTCCGCCACGAACTGCGGCGGGACGGCAAGGACTGACAGGCGGAGGACGAGGCGCCCCCCAGGGGCGCGGGAAACTTCGCGAACAGCCACGACGCTCCCGCACCCGGCACCCCACCACACCCCCCACGAACATGATCCGCACCACCCTGTCCCCGGAGGGTTCGGCGACTGCCGCACCCGTGCGGCACAATCGCACCCGATGAGCACCTACCGCGACCTCACCGCTCCCATCGGCTCCCGCCGGGCCACCGTGCTGCGCACCGTCGGCACCCGGGAGCGCCGCTCCCACCTCACGGCGCCCCGCGTGCCGACGGTCGGCATCGACATCGGCGGCACCAAGGTGATGGCGGGGGTGGTCGACGCCGACGGCACCATCCTGGAGAAGGTCCGCGCGGAGACCCCGGACAAGTCCAAGAGTCCCCAGGTCGTCGAGGACACCATCGTCGAACTGGTCCTGGACCTCTCCGACCGGCACGACGTGCACGCCGTCGGCATCGGCGCGGCGGGCTGGGTCGACGCGGAGCGCAACCGCGTCCTCTTCGCCCCCCACCTGTCCTGGCGCAACGAACCCCTCCGGGACCGCCTCTCGGGCCGCCTCTCCGTGCCCGTCCTCGTCGACAACGACGCCAACACCGCCGCCTGGGCCGAGTGGCGCTTCGGCGCGGGGCGCGACGAGGACCACCTCGTCATGATCACCCTGGGCACCGGCATCGGCGGCGCGATCCTCGAAGGCGGCCAGGTCAAGCGGGGCAAGTACGGCGTCGCCGGCGAGTTCGGCCACATGCAGGTCGTCCCCGGCGGGCACCGCTGCCCCTGCGGCAACCGCGGCTGCTGGGAGCAGTACAGCTCGGGCAACGCCCTCGTCCGCGAGGCCCGCGAGCTGGCCGCCGCCGACTCACCCGTGGCCTACGGGATCATCGAGCACGTCAAGGGCAGCATCGGCGAGATCACCGGCCCGATGATCACCGAGCTGGCCCGCGAGGGCGACGCCATGTGCATCGAGCTGCTCCAGGACATCGGCCAGTGGCTCGGCGTCGGCATCGCCAACCTCGCCGCCGCCCTCGACCCGTCCTGCTTCGTGATCGGCGGTGGCGTCAGCGCCGCCGACGACCTGCTGATCGGCCCCGCCCGGGACGCCTTCAAGCGCCAGCTCACCGGCCGCGGCTACCGACCCGAGGCCCGCATCGTCCGCGCCCAGCTCGGCCCCGAGGCCGGCATGGTCGGCGCCGCCGACCTGGCCCGCCTGGTCGCCCGCCGCTTCCGCCGCGCCAAGCGCCGCCGGGTCGAGCGCCACGAGCGCTACGAGCGCTACGCGCAGGCCCGCCGTACGGAGCGGGAGGCGCTGTGACGGACCTGCCCTACCCGGCCGCGGCGGCGGGCGGGCCGGAGCGTCCGGCCGAGGGCCGCCGGCACATGATCCGCCGCCGGGCGCTCACCCTGCTCATCATCGTGCTGCTGATCGGCGTCCCGGCCGGGTACCTGGTGATCTCCGCCGACCAGAGCCGCAGCAGCGGCCGGGACAAGGAGGAGAAGTACTCGGCGACCGGCCTGACCGAGGGCTGGCCCTCGAAGCTTCAGCGCCGCCTCTACCAGATCCCCGTGCCGCACCCGGCCGACAAGGTCGCGTACTACGAGACGAACAACTGGAAGACCAGCCGCCTCTACGTCCAGTTCCGGACCACCGCCGCCGGTCTGGACGCGTTCCTCGCGGGCGTCGGCGTCGACCGCGGTGCCCTGGAGCAGGACGACATCTCCATCGGCAGCCGCGACCGGCGCGTCACCGGCTGGGACTTCTCCGGACCGGACCGGTGGTGGGGCCTGGTCCGCACCCAGGAGAACCCCGCACCCACCCAGGACGTCGTGGTCGACCTGGCCGACCCGAACCTGCCGATGATCTACGTCGTCTCCCGCACCGTGCCCTGACCACACGGCGTCCACTGACCGCACGGCGTCCCCGGTCCGCACCGCGTCCTCGACCGGGCCGTCCCGATCGGTGCCCGGAGCCGATTGTCAGACCCCGCCCGTAGAGTCGAAGACAGTTGATGCGACGGACCGGGCGGGAGGTGACAGAACGTATGAGTGACACGGCGCTGTCCGCACCATACGCACCTTCGGCGTCGGCGGCACCCGTGCCGTCCGTGCCCGCCCGCCTCGCCGCCGTCTTCCTGCCCGCCCCGCTGCCGCGCCAGGGCCGCGTCGCCTTCTGGGACCCCGACGCGGATGAGCCGCCCGGGGCCACGACGGACGAGGCCGCCGAGGAGCGGCTCACGGTCGTACGGCCGCACGGCACCCGCGTACGCCGCAAGGACGTCCCCGCCCTGACGCTCCCCGTGGAAGCCGCCCTGCCCCTGCTGACGCGCGCCCGGCACGACCCGGCCGCTCACCCCGCCACCGCATGCTGGGGCGCCGCCGCCCTGCACGCCCTGCGGCTGGCCGCCAGGGGCCGCCTGCTGCCCGGCCTGACCGCCGACGGCCACGACGCCTGGCGCGCCGGACCGCTGGACCCGGACGACATCGCCCACCTCCGGGCCGTCGCCGCCGCCCTGCCGCCCGAGGGACACGCGGTCCCGCTGGACGGACCCGGACCGCTCCGGCTGCCCGAGCCGCGCGCGCTCGTCCGCGCCTTCCTGGACGCGGTCGCCGACACCCTGCCCCGCACCCCGGCCGCGCCCCACGCCGTCGGCCGGCCCTTCGCCGCCCGCCCCGCCCAGCGGCTGACCGGCGCACAGGACTGGGCCGCCGAGGTCGCCGCCGGCATGGACGCGGGCGTGCGGATCTCGCTCCGCCTGGACCTGTCGCCGTTCGACCTCTTCGACGCCTCGGGGAGCGCGGGGGGTCCGGGCGGTTCGGCCGGCGCCGCGGTGGTCCAGGTGCACAGCCTCGCCGACCCCCTGCTCGTGGCCGACGTCGCCGACCTGTGGTCGGGGGCCGCCGACCACACGTTCGGACCGCGCGCCCGGGTGGACGCGGCGCTCGCGGTGCGCCGCGCGGCCCGGATCTGGCCCCCGCTGGACCGCCTCACCGAGCAGGACGTACCGGACGTGCTCGCCCTGTCCGAGCAGGAGGTGACCGACCTCCTCGGGGTCGCCGCGACCCGGCTCGCCGCCGCCGGGGTCGCCGTGCACTGGCCCCGCGACCTGGCCCAGGACCTCACCGCGGCGGCCGTCGTCCGGCCCGCGCCCGGATCGGCGACCGACGGCACCGGCTTCTTCGAGAGCGGCGAACTGCTCCGGTTCAGCTGGCAGCTGGCACTCGGCGGCGACCCGCTCACCGAGGCCGAGATGGACCGGCTCGCCGAGGCGCACCGCCCGGTCGTCCGGCTCCGCGACCGCTGGGTACTGGTCGACCCCGCCCTGGTCCACCGCGCCCGCAAGCGGGACCTGGGGCTGCTCGACCCCGTCGACGCACTGTCCGTGGCCCTCACCGGCCACGCGGAGGTCGACGGCGAGACGGTGGAGGCGGTACCGGCGGGCGCGCTGGCCGCGCTGCGCGACCGGCTCACCGCCGGCCTCCGCCCGGCCGACCCGCCCCCCGGCCTCGACGCCACCCTCCGCGACTACCAGCTCAAGGGCCTGGCCTGGCTCGACCTGATGACCTCCCTCGGCCTCGGCGGCTGCCTCGCCGACGACATGGGCCTCGGCAAGACGGTCACCCTCATCGCCCTGCACCTGAAGCGGGCCCGTACCGAACCCACCCTCGTGGTCTGCCCGGCGTCGCTGCTGGGCAACTGGCAGCGGGAGATCACCCGGTTCGCGCCCGGCGTCCCCGTCCGCCGCTTCCACGGCCCCGACCGCACGCTGGACGGAGTGGCCGGCGGCTTCGTCCTCACCACCTACGGCACCATGCGCTCGGCGGCGGCCACCCTCGCCGACCGGCCCTGGGGAATGGTCGTCGCCGACGAGGCACAGCACGTCAAGAACCCCTTCTCGGCGACGGCCAAGGCCCTGCGCACCCTCCCGGCCCCCGCCCGCGTGGCCCTGACCGGCACCCCCGTGGAGAACAACCTCTCCGAGCTGTGGGCCCTCCTCGACTGGACCACCCCCGGGCTGCTCGGCCCGCTGAAGTCCTTCCGCGCCCGCCACGCCCGCGCCGTGGAGAACGGCGAGGACGAGGAGGCCGTGACCCGCCTGGCCCGGCTGGTCCGTCCCTTCCTGCTGCGGCGCCGCAAGTCCGACCCCGGCATCGTCCCCGAACTGCCGCCGAAGACCGAGACCGACCACTCCGTGCCGCTCACCCGCGAACAGGCCGCGCTGTACGAGGCGGTGGTACGGGAGTCGATGGCCGTGATCGAGAGCGCGCAGGGCATCGCCCGCCGGGGCCTGGTGCTGAAGCTGCTCGGCGCGCTGAAGCAGATCTGCAACCACCCCGCGCTGTACCTCAAGGAGAACCACCGGCAGCCCGCCGACGCGGCCGCCGCGCGCTCCGGCAAGCTCGCCCTGCTCGACGAACTGCTGGACACGGTGCTCGCGGAGGACGGTTCCGTGCTGGTCTTCACGCAGTACGTCGGCATGGCCCGGATCCTCACCGCGCACCTCGCCGCCCGCGCGGTCCCCGTCGAACTCCTCCACGGGGGCACTCCGGTGCCGGAGCGCGAGCGCATGGTGGACCGCTTCCAGAGCGGTGCGACCCCGGTCCTGGTGCTGTCCCTGAAGGCGGCGGGCACCGGCCTCAACCTCACCCGGGCCGGCCATGTCGTCCACTTCGACCGCTGGTGGAACCCGGCCGTGGAGGAGCAGGCCACCGACCGCGCCTACCGCATCGGGCAGACCCAGCCGGTGCAGGTGCACCGGCTCGTCACCGAGGGCACGGTCGAGGACCGCATCGCGGAGATGCTCGCCGCGAAGCGGGCCCTCGCCGACGCGATCCTCGGCGGCGGCGAGGCCGCCCTGACCGAACTGACGGACCGCGAGCTGTCCGACCTGGTGTCCCTGCGGAGGCCGTCATGACATCCCGCCCGGCGGACGAGGCCCGCCGCGCGTTGCGCGCGGCGCGCGAGCGGAGGGAGGCGGCGGAGCCGCCCGAGACAACGGAACCGCCCGTGGAGACGGGCTCGCCCGAGGGGAGGCAGCCGTCCCAGGGGCCAGGACCGGCGACCCGGGCTTCGGGGCGGGCGTCCCAGAGGCCGGAGCGGGCGTCCCAGGCCTCTGAGCAGGCCGAGGAGCAGGGGCAGGCTGAGGAGCAAGGGCAGGGCAAGGAGACGGAACAGGCTGAGGGGGAGCGGCTGTCCGTGTCCTCGCCCGTCGCCGGGCCCCGCCCGGGGGACGCCGCCCGCGCGGCCCTCCGTCGCGCGGTGTCGTCCCGCCGGCCCGTACCGTCCGGGACGGCGCCGGACACGGAGGAGCAACCGGCTGAGCCGGGACACGCCCCCGCCTCCCACGGGACCGGAACACACGCCCCCGAGCGGGCGGAGACGGCGGACACGTCCGCGCCCGCACTCACCTCCGCGCCCGGCGACGTGGCGAGGGAGGCACTGCGCGCCGCACGCCTGGAGGTACGCCGTGCGGACGACGTGCGCCGGAAGGGAACACCCGTCAGCCGTAGGGGCGGCGGCGAACCGCACGCGGAGCGCCCCGACTCGGTGGCGGCGACCCGTGCCCGCACCGTGCGCGACGCGCTCGCCCACGCCTTCCTGCTACCGCCCGACGCGGACGCCGATGCGAACGCCGATGTGAACGGCGACGCGGACGCCGACGCGGGCATCGACGACGAGGCGCCGGCCCGGGACCCCGCACCGGTATCCGGAACCACCACCCCTGCCACCGCCGGTGTCGGCGACGGGACCGGCGAGGCCCGTTCCCCCCGGTCCATGGCAGCGCCCGACCGTGACGGCGACCTGCGCCGTACCTTCCCGCCGTTCCCTCCTCTGTCCTCGGGCGAGGCGGACCGGCGGACGTGGTGGGGCAACGCGTGGGTCGCCGCGCTGGAGGACGGCGCGCTGGACGCGGGGCGGCTGGCGCGGGGGCGCGGGTACGCCGAGCAGGGCTACGTCGACGCCATCACCGTCACGCCGGGGCTGGTGCTGGCGTACGTCAAGGGCAGCCGCCCCCGCCCGTACCGGGTGCAGGTGCGACTGCGCACCCTGAGCGACGCGGACTGGGAGCGGTTCCTGGACGCCGCCGCCGAGCGGACGGGATACATCGCGGCGCTGCTGGACAAGGAGTTGCCGACCGGTCTAGCGGACTGCGGCGTCCCGCTGCTGCCGGGCCCCGGCGACCTCGCGCCCCGGTGCAGCTGTCCGGACTCCGGGCATCCGTGCAAGCACGCCGCCGCTCTCTGCTACCAGACGGCGCGACTGCTCGACGCGGACCCGTTCGTCCTGCTCCTGCTGCGCGGCAGGGGTGAGCGCGAGCTGCTCGACGCGCTCTCCCGGCTGAGCGCGGCCCGAGCGGCCCGTGCCGTACAGGACCACGACCCGGCCGCGCTGCCCGGCGTCCGCGCGGCCGAGGCGCTGGCCGCGACGGGGAGCGGACGCCCCCTCCTGCCACCGCCGTTGCCCGTACCCCCGCACCCCGAGCAGCCACCGGCCTACCCGGCGTCCCCGGGCGGCCCCGACCCGTTCGCGCTCGACCAGTTGGCGACCGACGCGGCGGCCCGCGCTCACGCCCTGCTCGCCACGGGACGTGATCCGGTCGGCGGGCTGACGCTGTGGCAGGACGCGGTGCGTCTGGCGGCGGCCCGGCCCGGTTCGGGACTCACCGCCGGTACCCGTGCGCTGTACTCCGCGCTGGCCGGGGCGGCCGGCCGGGACACGGCCGAGCTGGCCTGCGCGGTGGCCGCGTGGCGACAGGGCGGGGCGGAGGGGCTCCGGGTCCTGGAGGAGCCCTGGGACCCGCCGGCCGGCCGTTTCGACCGGGCCAGACCCCTGCTGCTCGCCGCGGACCTGCCGGCGTTCCGGCCGTGGCGCAACCGCCTCACCCACCCCGGCGGCCACATACAGCTCCGCTTGGGCCAGGACGGCCTGTGGTACGCGTACGAGTCCGAGCCGGACCGCGACGACTGGTGGCCCCGGGGCACCCCGGACCTGGACCCGGTCGGCGCCCTCACCGGCCTCGGCACCCCGGACCCCGTCTGACGGGCCGACCGACCGACGGGCCGACGGGCCGACCGGCCGACCGACCGGCCCGCTCGCGGACGGCCCCGTGCCGAAGACGGCCCGGCCGCCCCGCCCTGTCCCGCCCCGCCCAGCCCAGCCCAGCCCAGCCCTGTTCCTCCCTTCCCCGGAGCCTCCCGCGCGCGGACCAGGGGTGCGGAACCGGCCAGTCCTGGCCCGGCCACCCTGCTCACGAGGGACGCGCGAGAGGTCCACGGCAACGCGGTGCGCGGCCGTGCGGCACGGCCTGCGCTTGCGCCACCGCCGACGACCGTGCCGGGCCGACCGGATGCACCGGCACCTCGTGCCCGTGGGCTGGTCGTCGCCCGGCGCCGGTTCCATGCTGGGCGACGCCGTCCCCGCCGTGGCCGGGCGGAACCACCCGCACGCAGGAGGTGTGGCATGCCGGATCCCGTCGAACCCCCCAGGGGCCCCGGCCCGTCCCCCGACTCCACTCCGCCTCCCGATGCCACCTCAGCCCGCAGCACCACCCCTGGCTCCGCCGGCCGATTCAGCCATGACCCGGCCGTGCGGCTCACGAACGTGGCGGGGACTCCCGCCACGGTGGACGAGGTCGCCGGATGGGCGCGGGGTCTGTCCGACGGGACGAAGTCGTCGCTCACGGCCGCCCTGATGCGGGACATCGCCACACCGGAGGAGCAGCGGGCCGCGGCCATGGGCATGGTCCGGTCGATGCCCGACGACGCGGGCCCCGACGTGGCCGAGGCCCTCGTCCAGGGCATCTCCGCCCCGGACCAGCGGCGGGCGGTCGCCGAGCGGGTGGTCGGCACGCTGCACCCGAAACAGCAGCAGCGGCTGGCCGAGTCCGTGCTCGGCAGACCGGACAAGGCGACCCGGCAGACTCTCTGGTTCATCGTCGTCTGGACCATGACCGTCGCGGTCTTCGTCTTCGGTGCCCTCGCGTTCGTGCTCATCTACCGGGGACGGCCCGCGGAGGCCCCCCTCGCCCTGGCCACGACCGCGCTCGGCGGCGTGGTCGGCCTCGTCGCGACCAGTCCGGGCAGCCGGTCCTCGGAGTGAGGGGACTGTCTCCACCAGGGCGGCGGCCCCGGCGTACCGGAGCCGGACCGGCGTACCGGGGTCGGACCGGCGTACCGGAGCCGGACCGGCGTACCGGGGCCGGACCGGCGTTCGCGGACGTCGGTGCGGGCCGGCGTCACGTCTCCAGACGGGCCATGCGGGCGGCGATCGCGGCGGCGTCGCCCCGGGCGCCCCCGACGTGCGCGACACGGTCGGCGATCCGGCCGTCCTTGAGGAAGACCACGACATCGGCCACGGCCGCCGCCACCGGATCGTGCGTGACCATCAGCGTGGTCTGGCCCGCCCGGTCGACCAGCGTCCGCATCAGTTCCAGCACCTGACGGGAGGTGACGGTGTCCAGGGCCCCGGTGGGCTCGTCCGCGAAGAGGACGTCGGGCCGGGTGACGAGGGCGCGGGCGAGGGCGACGCGCTGCTGCTGGCCGCCGGACAGTTCACCGGGGCGGTGTCCTGCGCGGTCGGCCAGACCGACCGCGGCGAGCGCGTCACCGACCTGCTCGCGGCCGACCCGGCGGCCGGCGAGGCGGGACGGCAGTTCGACGTTCTGGGCCGCCGTCAGCGACTCCACCAGGTTGAAGGACTGGAAGACGAAGCCGACGCGGTCCCGCCGGAGCCCGGTGCGCTGCCGTTCGTTCAGCCCGCCGATGTCCACGCCGGAGAGGACGATCCGGCCGCTGCCCGGCCGTTCCAGTCCGGCCGCGCAGTGCAGCAGCGTCGACTTGCCGGAACCGGAGGGCCCCATGATGGCGGTGAAGGTGCCGTGCGGAAAGGCGGCGGAAATCCCGTCCAGCGCGGTCACGCCACGTCCACCGGTGCCGTGGACCTTGCGTACGTCATGGAGGTGGACCGCGTCGCGCACGGTGGTCGGGCTCGTTGTCGTCATGCCCCGATTCCACCGCTCGCACGGGGTCCGGCACACTGACCCGCTCTCTACTTCCTGGGGTGGGGTCAGCTATACCGTGTCGCCTGGACAGCCCGGACAGCCCGGACACGGCGATCACAGGCGTCCCGTGACAGCCTGGCAGCACCCGGCGCGGGCATGAGCCGCAGGGTCCGTCTGTACGATGCTCGGGCGTCAGAACGTGACAGACGAAGGTGTGAACCCGTGACAGAAGGCAAGACCGAGACGCTGCAGTACCGCTTCGACGGGCCAGAACACCTGCCGGTCCTGATCCTCGGGCCGTCCCTCGGCACCACCTGGCACATGTGGGACCGCCAGGTACCCGAGCTCGCGCAGCAGTGGCGGATCTTCCGCTTCGACCTCCCGGGGCACGGGGGCGCCCCCGCGCACCCGGCCGGGTCCGTCGGTGACATCACCGACCGGCTGCTGGCCACTCTCGACGGGCTCGGCGTGCAGCGCTTCGGCTACGCGGGGTGCGCGCTGGGCGGCGCGATCGGCATCGAGCTGGCGCTGCGCCACCCCGAGCGGCTCGCCTCGCTCGCCCTGATCGCGGCCTCGCCCCGGTTCGGCACCGCCGACGAGTTCCGCCAGCGCGGCGTGATCGTCCGTACCAACGGACTCGACCCCATCGCCCGCACCTCGCCCGACCGCTGGTTCACCGGCGGCTTCGCCGCGGCGCAGCCCGCGATCACCGAGTGGGCCGTGCAGATGGTCCGCACCACCGACCCCGGCTGCTACATCGCCGCCTGCGAGGCGCTCGCCTCCTTCGACGTCCGCCCCGAGCTGGGCCGCGTCGGCGTCCCCACCCTCGTCCTGGTCGGCTCCGAGGACCAGGTCACCGGGCCCGCCGAGGCCCGCACCCTGGTCGCCGGCATCCCCGACGCCCGCCTCGCCGTGGTGCCCGGCGCCTCCCACCTGGTGCCGGTCGAGCAGCCCGCCGCCGTCACCGACCTCCTCGTACGGCACTTCACCACGGCCTGGCAGCCCGCCCCGGACGCCACCGGCCAGACCGTCCTGCCCGGTCTCCCCGGCAAGCCGGTACTGGCCGCGACGCCGCCGACCGCGCCCGTCGCCGAGATCGCCCCGGCCGTCGTGCAGCCGCAGACCCAGGGCCGCCCCGACCCGTACGAGGCGGGGCTGAAGGTACGCCGGGAGGTGCTCGGCGACGCCCACGTCGACCGCGTGCTCGCCGACGCCGACGACTTCTCCGGCGACTTCCAGGAACTCCTCACCCGCTACGCCTGGGGCGAGATCTGGAACCGGCCGGGCCTGGACCGCCGCACCCGCAGCTGCGTCACCCTCACGGCGCTCGTCGCCGCCGGTCACACCGAGCAGCTCGCCCCCGAGCTGCGGGCCGCCCTGCGCAACGGGCTCACCCCGGCCGAGATCAAGGAGGTGCTCCTCCAGACCGCCGTCTACTGCGGCGTCCCCGCCGCCGACCGCGCCTTCCGCGTCGCCCAGCAGGTGGTCCGGGAGGAGACCACCCCCGAGGACTGATATGACCCGGGCGGCCCCCGGCGGCAGGATGGAAGGTATGGAACAGGACATGAAGCTCACCAAGAAGTCCCACTCCTGCGTCCGTCTGGAGAAGGACGGACAGACGCTCGTCATCGACCCGGGCGGGTTCAGCGAGGAGGAAGCCGCCGTCGGCGCGGACGCCGTCCTCGTCACCCACGAGCACCCCGACCACTTCGACGAGGGACGGCTGCGCGCCGCGCTGGAGGCCAACCCGGGGGCCGGGATCTGGACCCTGCGGTCCGTCGCGGAGCAGCTCGCCGCCGCCTTCCCGGGGCGCGTGCACACCGTGGGCCACGGCGACACCTTCACCGCCGCCGGGTTCGACGTCCAGGTCCACGGCGAGCTGCACGCGGTGATCCATCCGGACATCCCGCGGATCACCAACGTCGGCTACCTCGTGGACGGCGGCAGGGTCTTCCACCCCGGCGACGCCCTCACCGTCCCCGACCACCCCGTCGAGACGCTGATGCTCCCGGTGATGGCCCCCTGGAACAAGATCTCCGAGGTGATCGACTACGTCCGCGAGGTCGGGCCGCAGCGTGCCTACGACATCCACGACGCCCTGCTCACCGACCTCGCGCGTCCCGTCTACGACCGGCAGATCGGCGCCCTCGGCGGCGCCGAGCACCTGCGCCTCGCGGCGGGGGAGGCCACCGTCCTGTGAGTGTCGTACCCGCCCGGTAGGTTGGGTGACATGCGTATCGCGACCTGGAACGTGAACTCGATCACCGCCCGCCTGCCGAGGCTGCTGGCCTGGCTGGAGAGCAGCGGCACCGACGTGCTCTGCCTCCAGGAGGCCAAGGTGGCCGAGGAGCAGTTCCCCGTGGAGGCGCTGCGCGAGGCGGGCTACGAGGCCGCCGTCCACGCCACCGGCCGGTGGAACGGCGTGGCGGTGCTCAGCCGCGTCGGCCTGGCGGACGTCGTCAAGGGCCTGCCCGGCGACCCCGGCTACGACGGCGTCAAGGAGCCCCGCGCGGTCTCCGCGACCTGCGGCCCGGTCCGCGTCTGGTCGGTGTACGTGCCCAACGGCCGCGAGGTCGACCACCCCCACTACGCGTACAAGCTCCAGTGGTTCGAGGCGCTCCGCGCGGCTGTCGCGGACGACGCGGCGGGCGACCGGCCGTTCGCGGTGCTCGGCGACTACAACGTCGCGCCGGCCGACGACGACGTCTACGACCGCGCCGCCTTCGAGGGCTCCACCCACGTCACCCCCGCCGAGCGCGCCGCCCTCGCCGACCTGCGCGACGCCGGGCTGACCGACGTGGTCCCGCGCCCCCTGAAGTACGACCACCCGTACACCTACTGGGACTACCGCCAGCTCTGCTTCCCCAAGAACCGCGGCATGCGCATCGACCTGGTGTACGGCAACGAGCCGTTCGCGAAGGCGGTCACCGACGCCTACGTCGACCGCGAGGAGCGCAAGGGCAAGGGCGCCTCCGACCACGCCCCCGTCGTCGTCGACCTGGACGTCTAGGACGCCGGTCCGGCCCGGGTCCGGCCCGGGTCAGGCCCAGGACCGGCCCAGGTCTAGCCCGCGTCCAGCAGGGCCAGGTCCACCGAGCGGGCCAGCGCGGCCAGGCCCGCGTCGCCGGGGTGCAGATGGTCGCCGCTGTCGTAGGCGGGCCGCATCCGGGCCGGGTCCGCCGGGTCCCGCAGCACGGCGTCGAAGTCGAGCACGGCGTCGAAGGCGCCCGCCGAGCGGAGCCAGGCGTTCACCCCGGCCCGCTCGGCCTCCACGGCGGCCGTGCACCCGGCCCGGCCCCCGCACGGCAGGACCGTCGCCGCCACCGCCCTGAGGCCCCGCTCGCGCGCCCGTTCCGCCAGCCCGCCCAGGGCCTCGGTCACCGCCCGCGCGTCCGCACCCGCCAGCAGGTCGTTGACGCCCTCGAAGACGACCACCGTCCGCGCGGACGTCTGGGCGGCCACGTCCCGGTCGAAGCGGTGCGGGGCGGACACCCCGGCCTGGTCGGTGGAGACCCCGTCGCCGGGGTAGCGGTCGCCGGTCACGCGGTTGCCCGAGACGCCGTGGTTCAGGACCCCGTAGTGAGGCACCGCGTCCTGCGCCCGCAGCCGCCCGGCCAGCACGTCCGGCCAGCGGCGGTTCGCGCCGGCCGTCGACCGGTCGCCGTCGGTGATCGAGTCGCCGAGCAGCACCACCGCGCCCGGCCCGCCGCCGACGTCGACCCCGGCCAGCAGCGGCCAGTTCGTCAGCGCCGCCTGGAACCCCTTCGCCGAACGGTCCGCCGTGTGGTCGCCCGGACCGCTCAGGTACGACCTCTGCACCGCGAGCCGGTGCGCGGGCAGCGCCTTCACCGTGCCGGGGAGGTGGAAGCTCACCAGCAGATCGGCACCGGCGGGCACCGCGAAGGCGAGCGGATCGCTGTACGCCTGTGCGCCCGCCGGGATCACCACGCCGTCCGCGCCGCCGAACGACAGCGCCGCCGGCCGGCCCCGCGGCTCGGCGCCCGCCGCCCGTACGGCCACGGTCGCGCCGCCGATCCGGACCGGTGCCGTCGCGAAGGTGTTGTCGAACCGCACCCGCACCCGCTGCCCGCCGGCCGAGACCCGCACCACCAGCCGCAGCGTCCGGTCCGTCCACGGGCCCACCGCCGGATGCCCGGACGTCGACGCCGCCCACGTCCCCGTCCAGCCGCGCCCGGCACCGCGTACCGCCACCGCGAACACGTGCAGCCCGCTCGCGCGCGGCAGCCGCACCGAGACGACCTCGCGGTCCGCGGCGATCGGCACGGTCACCACGTACAGCCTGGCCTTCCCGGCGCGCGGGCCGGACGGGGTGCCGACGTGCGGCAGGGCGACGGCCTTGGTCGCGAGCGGCCCGGAGAGCCAGTCGGGGGAGAGGAGGCGGTACGAGGACCGGGTGCCGTCCGCGTACGACACCCAACCCCGGCCGCCCGCCTCGCCGCCGCCGGTCGCGGTCACCAGGAACGCCAGCGCGTCACCGCGTCCCGCCACCCGGACCTCCTGCCCGTCGGCCCGGACGTTGTCGGGACCGCCCTCGCGCCGCGCCGGCCAGGTCAGCCGGGCGCCCTGCACGGTGAGGGCCCGGCCCGGCGTCCAGCCCGCGGCGGCGAGGTCCCGGGCCGGGAGGTACCCGCCCGCGCCGTCGAGATCCGCCGCGCCCGCACGGGTGCCGTCGCCGACGGCCGTGTTGTCGAAGTACCGCGCCAGCGGCAGCGGGCCCGCGTCCCGGCCGGCCGCGGCGGGCGCGGGTGCTCCCGGCGTCACCACCGCCAGCAGCAGGAGGACCACTGTGGCGCCCCACACCCCTCTGTGCACAGCCGGCTCCTCCCCCTCGACGGACCCTCGGCGGAACGCAAGGGAAGCTAGGAAGACCCCCGTCACACGTCAACGCGCCATGCCGACACGGGCGGTGAAGTCGCCCGGATGTGTGTATGCGCGCGCCTGTGGTGCGTACGGCGGTGCGAATGACAGGCTGGGGGGATGAACATCCCCTTCCTGGGCAAGCGGCGCGCGGAGCCGGGAGTTCGCGATCCCGAGGGCATCGCCGGCCTGCTCGCCGAGTGCGAACTGCTCCGCTCCCAGGCCGCGCGGGAGGGCGTCCGTCTCGACGACTCCCCGGCCTCGCTGGAGCAGCTCGACCAGGTCGTGCCGCGCTGGCGGGACGACGAGGAGGTGCTGCCCTGGCTGGGCAACGACGCGGGGCTGTACCTCGGCACCGTGATCGTCGGCACCGTTCCCGGGGCCGCCTGGTGGTTCCGGTCGGACGGGCAGCCGGTCGTACGGCTCGACTCCGGACGGGAGTTCGACGTGGTGGCCTGTGGGCACGAGTGGGCGGTCAGCGGTGCGCCGGAGCTGTCGCAGACGTATGCCGAGGTCGCGGAGGCCTGAGCAACAAGGGCTGTAAATACGGCTAATGCCCGAAAAGTGCGTGTCGTGTGCAGGTTGCCCTCGCGGCCGTATAGCTTGCGGCAGCCAGGAGACGCCTGAAGGAAAAGGGCTGGAATGGTCGTCGATCCACTGATCGAGTCGAGTGACGTCAGGACCCGCGAGGAGGAGACCGGGGGCAGGAGGCGGCGAGCGGGTCCCGCCCCCCGCCCCAGCGCCCGGCCGGTCTGACCGGCCGCGCGCACCCTCCCTCCGGACCCGGACGCTTCCGGTGCCAGCCGCAGATCACTCCCGTGGGAGAAGGTCAGCTGCGCGCCGGCCGGGCGGCGGAGCGGCCCGCACGGAGAATGCCCGGGGCCCGGTGCCGGACTCACCCGTCCGGCACCGGGCCCCGGGGCGTCCCGGCCGGCCCCGGCCTCACGGGCGCGCGACTCCTCACCGACCCGTACAGCCCTCCCATCGCCCGTCGCCCGTCGACGAGTCGTCCGAAAGGGCGTGTTCCGCTGCGTGCGCGCGGGGATCAGCCGGCGGCCCGGTGCGACGTGCGCGACGTGGGGGCCGGGGCCGGGAGCGGGCTCGTGGCCGCCCGGGTCACGTCGCCGACGAGTTCGACCACGTCCGGACCGTACGCCTGGGAGTTGACCACCTTCAGCAGCAGCACGAACGGGGCGGCCCCGTGCTTGCGGGCCAGCCGCTCGTGGTTGCGGGCGAGGTACCGCGTGGCGGCCTGGTTGGCGATGGCCCGCTGGCCGCAGAAGAGGAACGCCGGCCGGGTCTCCCGGCCGTCCCCGGCGGTCAGCCGGGCCAGCAGCACGTACTCCGTGATCCCCGGGTCCATCCGGTAGCGCTCGCCGCCGATCAGGAAGGCGCCGCGGTCCGGGCCCGGCTCCGGGTCCACGTTGACCCGCACGCCCGGGAGCATCGCCGCCATGTGGGCCGTCATCCGCCGGTTCGACCCCGGACCGCCCACGCAGAACTCCGTGCGCTCGCCGAAGCCCTGGTGGACGGCGTCCTGGGTGACCACCTGGACGTGCGCGCCGCAGTCCTTGATCAGTGCGGACAGCTCCAGCAGGGCGAAGACGTCGATGCGGTGCACGGCGGGTTCCGCGGTCGCCGGGTCCCGGTTGACGACGAGGAGGGACTCGGAGTTGTCCGGCAGCCCGAAGAACGCCTGCTTGCGGCGGAGCTTGCGCCGCCACAGGTAGGTCCGGGCGACCCAGCCCAGCGCGGCGCTGATGCCCGCCGCGACCAGACCCAGGACGATGTTGCGCACGTCGTCATTCATGAGCGCGCATGGTAGCGGGCGTACGTGGAGAGGTGTTCGACTGGCCCCTGACGGGGGCATGACGACCAACTCGCTTGTCCTGACGGCTCACTGGAGGTGCGGATGCGTCACCCGGTCGCACGGAAACTGACGATCCTGGCGGTCTCGGCCGCCGTCGTGTCGGTGGGGGCGGCGGCACCCCCCGGCGCCCAGGAAGACAGAGCGGCCCCGGCCGCCGGGACCACGGCCGCCGCGAAGACGCCGGTCGCCGTCGGGTCCGGCGGTGCCGTCGCGAGCGTCGACGCGGACGCCAGCGCCGCCGGCATCGAGGTGCTGAAGAAGGGCGGCAACGCGGTGGACGCCGCCGTCGCCACCGCCGCCGCCCTCGGCGTCACCGAGCCCTACTCCGCGGGCGTCGGCGGCGGCGGATACTTCGTGTACTACGACGCGAGGTCCCGTACGGTCCGCACCATCGACGGCCGCGAGACCGCGCCGCTCAGCGCCGACGAGGACCTCTTCACCGAGGACGGCGAGCCGCTCGCCTTCGCCGACGCGGTCAGCAGCGGACTCGCCGTCGGCACCCCGGGCACCCCCGCCACCTGGCAGACCGCCCTCGACAAGTGGGGCAGCCGGAGCCTGGGCTCGGTCCTGCGGCCCGCCGAGCGTCTCGCCCGCGACGGCTTCACCGTCGACGAGACCTTCCGCTCCCAGACCGCCGCCAACGAGACCCGCTTCCGCTACTTCCCCGACACCGCCGAGCTGTTCCTCCCCGGCGGCGAACTCCCGGTCGTCGGCTCGACCTTCAACAACCCCGACCTGGCCGGCACGTACAAGCGGCTGGCCCGCGAGGGCGTCGACGCGATCTACGAGGGCGAGCTGGGCGAGGAGATCCTCGCCACCGTGAACGAACCGCCGGTCGACCCCGCCTCCGGCTGGAACGCCCGCCCCGGCGACCTCACCGAGAAGGACCTGGCCGCCTACCGCGCGAAGCTCCAGCCGCCGACGAAGACCTCCTACCGGGGCCTGGACGTCTACTCCATCGCGCCCTCCTCCTCGGGCGGCACCACGGTCGGCGAGGCCCTCAACATCCTGGAGCGCACCGACCTGTCGGCGGCCGACCGGGCGAGCTACCTGCACCGCTTCATCGAGGCGAGCCGCATCGCCTTCGCGGACCGGGGGCGCTGGGTCGGCGACCCCGCCTTCGAGTCCGTACCGGCCAGGGAACTGCTGTCGCAGCGGTACGCCGACTCCCGGGAGTGCCTGATCCGGGACGACGCGGTGCTGACCAGTCCGCTGGCGCCCGGCGACCCCCAAAACCCCGCCTCCTGCGCGAGCGGCGGCACGGCCGTGCCGACGACGTACGAGGGGGAGAACACCACCCATCTGACGGCCGCCGACAAGTGGGGCAACGTCGTCGCCTACACGCTCACCATCGAGCAGACCGGCGGCAGCGGGATCACCGTGCCGGGCCGCGGCTTCCTGCTCAACAACGAGCTGACCGACTTCTCCTTCGCCCCGGCCGATCCGGCGGTCCACGACCCGAACCTGCCGGGACCCGGCAAGCGGCCCCGGTCCTCGATCGCCCCGACGATCGTCCTAGACCGGCACGACAAGCCGGTCGTCGCGGTGGGCTCGCCCGGCGGCGCGACCATCATCACCACGGTGCTCCAGACGCTGACCGGCTTCCTCGACCGGGGGCTGCCGCTGGTCGACGCGATCGCGGCGCCGCGCGCCAGCCAGCGCAACGCGGCGCAGACGGAGCTCGAACCCGGACTGTACGAGAGCGCGGTGCGGGGGGAGCTGGAGGCGATCGGGCACTCGTTCAGGCTGAACGCCGAGATCGGCGCGGCGACGGGCGTGCAGCGGCTGCCCGACGGGCGGTGGCTCGCCGCGGCGGAGAAGGTCCGCCGGGGCGGCGGGTCGGCGATGGTGGTGCGGCCGGAACGGTGACGTGCGGGCGCCGCGCCCGCCC
>NZ_JAVRHI010000258.1:0-6751 GCF_034105845.1 Streptomyces sp. CRN 30
CCGTCCACGCCGTTGACGCGGAGAAGGGTCTGCTGCTCATCAAGGGCGCGGTTCCCGGTCCGAACGGCGGCCTCGTCCTGGTCCGCACCGCGGCCAAGGGGGCCTGAGGTAACCGATGAGCACTGTTGACATCCTTTCGCCTGCGGGCGAGAAGACCGGTAGCGTCGAGCTCCCCGCGGAGATCTTCGGCGTGGAGAAGATCAGCATCCCGCTGATCCACCAGGTCGTCGTCGCGCAGAACGCCGCTGCCCGCCAGGGCACGCACAAGACCAAGCGTCGCGGCGAGGTCCGTGGTGGCGGCAAGAAGCCGTACCGCCAGAAGGGCACCGGCCGCGCCCGCCAGGGCTCGACCCGCGCGCCGCAGTTCGCCGGCGGTGGCGTCGTCCACGGCCCGCAGCCGCGTGACTACTCGCAGCGGACCCCGAAGAAGATGAAGGCCGCGGCCCTGCGCCACGCCCTCACCGACCGGGCCCGCCACGACCGCATCCACGTCGTCACCGGCGTGATCGAGGGCGAGATCTCCACCAAGGCCGCCAAGACGCTGTTCGGCAAGATCAGCGAGCGCAAGAACCTGCTGCTCGTCGCCGAGCGTTCGGACGAGGCCGCGTGGCTCTCCGCCCGCAACCTGCCCCAGATCCACATTCTGGAGCCGGGCCAGCTGAACACGTACGACGTTCTCGTCTCGGACGACGTGGTCTTCACCCAGGCCGCCTTCGAGTCCTTCGTGTCCGGCCCGAAGGCCACTGACACCGAAGGGAGCGAAGCCTGATGGCTACGCGTCACCCGAGCATCGCCTCCAAGGCGGCCAAGGCCGCCAAGGCCGCGCGCGTCGCCAAGGCGAAGCGCCACGCCACCGAGGGCAAGAACACCGTCGAGACCCCGCTGAGCAAGTCGTACACGGACCCCCGTGACGTCCTGCTGAAGCCGGTCGTCTCCGAGAAGAGCTACGCGCTCCTCGACGACGGCAAGTACACGTTCATCGTCGACCCGCGGGCCAACAAGACCCAGATCAAGGAGGCCGTCCAGGCGGTCTTCTCGGTCAAGGTCACCGGGGTCAACACGATCAACCGCCAGGGCAAGCGCAAGCGCACCCGCACCGGTTTCGGCCAGCGTGCCGCGACCAAGCGCGCGATCGTGACCCTCGCCGAGGGCGACCGTATCGACATCTTCGGCGGTCCGACCGCGTAAGCGGGTCGGATCGTCCGATATCGGACGAGGACTGAGAAATGGGAATCCGCAAGTACAAGCCGACTACGCCGGGCCGTCGTGGCGCCAGCGTCGCCGACTTCGTCGAGGTCACGCGGTCCACGCCGGAGAAGTCGCTGGTCCGCCCGCTGCACAGCAAGGGCGGCCGTAACAACGCCGGTCGTGTGACCGTTCGCCACCAGGGTGGCGGACACAAGCGCGCCTACCGCGTGATCGACTTCCGTCGTCACGACAAGGACGGCGTGCCGGCGAAGGTCGCGCACATCGAGTACGACCCCAACCGCACCGCGCGCATCGCGCTGCTGCACTACGCCGACGGCGAGAAGCGCTACATCCTCGCCCCGCGCAACCTGCAGCAGGGTGACCGCGTCGAGAACGGCCCCGGGGCCGACATCAAGCCGGGCAACAACCTCGCCCTGCGCAACATCCCGGTCGGTACCACGATCCACGCGATCGAGCTCCGTCCCGGTGGCGGCGCCAAGTTCGCCCGCTCCGCCGGCGCCTCGGTGCAGCTGCTCGCGAAGGAGGGCGCCTACGCCCACCTGCGCATGCCGTCCGGTGAGATCCGCCTGGTCGACGTCCGCTGCCGCGCCACTGTCGGCGAGGTCGGCAACGCCGAGCAGTCGAACATCAACTGGGGCAAGGCGGGCCGCAAGCGGTGGCTGGGCGTTCGCCCGACCGTCCGTGGTGTGGTCATGAACCCGGTGGACCACCCGCACGGTGGTGGTGAGGGCCGGACCTCCGGTGGCCGTCACCCCGTGTCGCCGTGGGGCAAGAAGGAAGGCCGTACTCGTTCGCCCAAGAAGGCGTCGAACAAGTACATCGTCCGCCGCCGCAAGACGAACAAGAAGCGCTAAGGACGGGTTGAGATGCCGCGCAGTCTGAAGAAGGGGCCCTTCGTCGACGACCACCTGATCAAGAAGGTGGACACGCAGAACGAAGCAGGCACCAAGAACGTCATCAAGACCTGGTCCCGTCGCTCGATGATCGTCCCCAGCATGCTGGGCCACACGATCGCGGTGCACAACGGCAAGACCCACATCCCGGTGTTTGTCACCGAGTCCATGGTCGGCCACAAGCTCGGCGAGTTCTCGCCGACGCGCACCTTCCGGGGTCACGTCAAGGACGACCGGAAGTCGAAGCGCCGCTAGTCAGCGGGGTGACAGACCATGACAAACACTGAAGGGACAACCATGGAAGCCAGGGCCCAGGCGCGGTACATCCGCGTCACGCCCATGAAGGCCCGCCGCGTGGTGGACCTCATCCGTGGCATGGACGCCACGGAGGCTCAGGCGGTCCTGCGTTTCGCCCCGCAGGCCGCGAGCGTGCCGGTCGGCAAGGTGCTGGACAGCGCCATTGCCAACGCCGCGCACAACTACGACCACACCGACGCCGACAGCCTCTTCATCTCCGAGGCGTACGTCGACGAGGGTCCGACCCTGAAGCGGTTCCGGCCGCGCGCCCAGGGCCGTGCCTACCGGATCCGCAAGCGGACCAGCCACATCACCGTGGTCGTCAGCAGCAAGGAAGGAACCCGGTAATGGGCCAGAAGGTAAACCCGCACGGGTTCCGGCTCGGTGTCACGACCGACTTCAAGTCGCGTTGGTACGCCGACAAGCTGTACAAGGACTACGTCAAGGAAGACGTCGCCATCCGTCGGATGATGACGTCCGGCATGGAGCGCGCCGGCATCTCCAAGGTCGAGATCGAGCGCACCCGTGACCGCGTCCGCGTGGACATCCACACGGCTCGCCCGGGTATCGTCATCGGCCGCCGCGGCGCCGAGGCCGACCGCATCCGCGGTGACCTGGAGAAGCTGACCGGCAAGCAGGTCCAGCTGAACATCCTCGAGGTCAAGAGCCCGGAGACGGACGCTCAGCTGGTGGCCCAGGCCGTCGCCGAGCAGCTGTCCTCCCGCGTCTCCTTCCGTCGTGCCATGCGCAAGAGCATGCAGGGCACGATGAAGGCCGGCGCCAAGGGCATCAAGATCCAGTGCGGTGGCCGTCTCGGCGGCGCCGAGATGTCCCGCTCGGAGTTCTACCGCGAGGGCCGTGTGCCCCTGCACACGCTCCGCGCCAACGTGGACTACGGCTTCTTCGAGGCCAAGACGACCTTCGGCCGCATCGGCGTGAAGGTCTGGATCTACAAGGGCGACGTCAAGAACATCGCCGAGGTCCGCGCCGAGAACGCCGCCGCCCGTGCCGGCAACCGCCCGGCCCGTGGTGGCAACGACCGCCCGGCCCGTGGTGGCCGCGGTGGCGAGCGTCGTGGGCGCAAGCCGCAGCAGCAGTCGGCTCCGGCCGCCGAAGCCCCCAAGGCTGACGCGCCCGCCGCTGCCGCTCCGGAAAGCACCGGAACGGAGGCCTGACCGAAATGCTGATCCCCCGTAGGGTCAAGCACCGCAAGCAGCACCACCCCAAGCGCAGCGGCATGGCCAAGGGTGGCACGCAGGTTGCGTTCGGCGAGTACGGCATCCAGGCGCTGACCCCGGCCTACGTCACGAACCGCCAGATCGAAGCGGCTCGTATCGCCATGACCCGCCACATCAAGCGTGGCGGCAAGGTCTGGATCAACATCTACCCGGACCGCCCCCTCACCAAGAAGCCTGCCGAGACCCGCATGGGTTCCGGTAAGGGTTCGCCGGAGTGGTGGATCGCCAACGTCAAGCCCGGACGCGTCATGTTCGAGCTGTCGTACCCCAACGAGAAGATCGCGCGCGAGGCCCTGACCCGTGCGGCTCACAAGCTGCCGATGAAGTGCAAGATCGTCAAGCGCGAGGCAGGTGAAGCGTGATGTCGGCCGGTACCAAGGCGTCCGAGCTGCGCGAGCTGGGCAACGAGGAGCTGCTCAACAAGCTCCGCGAGGCCAAGGAAGAGCTGTTCAACCTCCGCTTCCAGGCGGCGACGGGTCAGCTCGAGAACCACGGCCGGCTCAAGGCCGTCCGTAAGGACATCGCGCGGATCTACACCCTGATGCGCGAGCGCGAGCTGGGCATCGAAACGGTGGAGAGCGCCTGATGAGCGAGAACAACGTGACTGAGAACAACGACGCGCGCGGCTTCCGCAAGACCCGTGAGGGTTACGTCGTCAGCGACAAGATGGACAAGACCGTCGTTGTCGCCGTCGAGGACCGCGTCAAGCACGCGCTGTACGGCAAGGTCATCCGCCGTACGAACAAGCTCAAGGCGCACGACGAGCAGAACGCCGCTGGTGTCGGCGACCGCGTCCTCCTCATGGAGACCCGGCCGCTGTCCTCCACGAAGCGCTGGCGCATCGTCGAGATCCTCGAGAAGGCCAAGTAAATTCCCTGCGGGGCATTCCTCGCAGGGACAGTTCCGCCAGGCTCCGGGAGCCGGTCGCTGACCGGCTCCCGGGGAACCGGCAGACAATCAGGAGATAGACGTGATCCAGCAGGAGTCGCGACTGCGTGTCGCCGACAACACGGGTGCGAAGGAAATCCTGACCATCCGTGTGCTCGGTGGCTCCGGTCGCCGCTACGCGGGTATCGGTGACGTCATCGTCGCCACCGTCAAGGACGCGATCCCCGGTGGCAACGTGAAGAAGGGTGACGTCGTCAAGGCGGTCATCGTTCGCACCGTCAAGGAGCGCCGCCGTCCCGACGGCTCGTACATCCGCTTCGACGAGAACGCCGCCGTCATTCTGAAGAACGACGGCGACCCCCGCGGCACCCGTATCTTCGGCCCCGTCGGCCGTGAGCTGCGCGAGAAGAAGTTCATGAAGATCATCTCCCTCGCGCCGGAGGTGCTGTGAGCATGAAGATCAAGAAGGGCGACCTGGTCCAGGTCATCACCGGTAAGGACAAGGGCAAGCAGGGCAAGGTCATCGCGGCCTTCCCCCGTGAGGACCGCGTCCTGGTCGAGGGTGTCAACCGGGTCAAGAAGCACACCAAGGCCGGGCCGACCGCTCGCGGTTCGCAGGCCGGCGGCATCGTCACCACCGAGGCGCCGATCCACGTCTCCAACGTCCAGCTGGTCGTGGAGAAGGACGGCAACAAGGTCGTGACCCGCGTCGGTTACCGCTTCGACGACGAAGGCAACAAGATCCGCGTTGCCAAGCGGACGGGTGAGGACATCTGATGGCTACCACCACCACTCCGCGTCTGAAGACGAAGTACCGCGAGGAGATCGCGGGCAAGCTGCGTGACGAGTTCAAGTACGAGAACGTCATGCAGATCCCCGGCCTCGTCAAGATCGTGGTCAACATGGGTGTCGGCGACGCCGCCCGTGACTCGAAGCTGATCGACGGTGCGATCCGCGACCTGACCACCATCACCGGTCAGAAGCCGGCCGTCACCAAGGCCCGCAAGTCCATCGCGCAGTTCAAGCTGCGCGAGGGTCAGCCGATCGGTGCCCACGTCACGCTCCGTGGCGACCGCATGTGGGAGTTCCTGGACCGCACCCTGTCGCTTGCGCTGCCGCGCATCCGCGACTTCCGCGGCCTGTCCCCCAAGCAGTTCGACGGCCGTGGCAACTACACCTTCGGTCTCACGGAGCAGGTCATGTTCCACGAGATCGACCAGGACAAGATCGACCGCACCCGGGGTATGGACATCACCGTGGTGACCACGGCGACCAACGACGCTGAGGGCCGTGCGCTCCTTCGTCACCTCGGCTTCCCCTTCAAGGAGGCGTGAGCGAGATGGCGAAGAAGGCTCTGATTGCCAAGGCTGCTCGCAAGCCCAAGTTCGGTGTGCGTGCGTACACCCGCTGCCAGCGCTGCGGCCGTCCGCACTCCGTGTACCGCAAGTTCGGCCTCTGCCGCGTGTGCCTTCGTGAGATGGCTCACCGTGGCGAGCTGCCGGGCGTGACCAAGAGCTCCTGGTAGTACCCCCTAAAAGGGGACTTCCAGGGCTCTCGGTAAGCATCGAGGGCGGTCAGACGCCCAGCCCGCATGCCTTAGGCTTGTGGGGTTGGGCGTCTGTCGCCGCCCATACGACTTACTACGCCGTAGGTCCACCGCGCCGCACCCGTCCCGTCTCGGATCGGGGAGAGGGATGGCGCACCAGGAAACCACGGCGAGAGAGGCCGAAGGCCAATTCATGACCATGACTGATCCGATCGCAGACATGCTTACGCGTCTGCGGAACGCGAACTCGGCGTACCACGACTCCGTGGTGATGCCCGCTTCCAAGATCAAGTCTCACATCGCGGAGATCCTCCAGCAGGAGGGCTTCATCACGGGCTGGAAGGTCGAGGACGCCGAGGTCGGCAAGAACCTCACCCTCGAGCTGAAGTTCGGCCCGAACCGTGAGCGCTCCATCGCGGGCATCAAGCGGATCTCGAAGCCCGGTCTCCGGGTCTACGCGAAGTCCACCTCCCTGCCGAAGGTGCTGGGCGGCCTCGGCGTGGCGATCATCTCCACGTCGCACGGGCTCCTCACCGACAAGCAGGCCGGCAAGAAGGGCGTGGGTGGGGAAGTCCTCGCCTACGTCTGGTAGCAGAAGGGAACGGAGGAAACAGCTATGTCGCGCATCGGCAAGCTCCCCATCGCGGTTCCCGCCGGCGTGGACGTCACCATCGACGGCC